>JBGVKA010000058.1:0-7187 GCA_045129715.1 Eubacteriales bacterium
CTGAGCCGCAAGAAGCGCGACTCCCATAAAATAATCGTCCCAATTTATATAATCGTCTCTTTTACCCTGCATAATAACCTCCAAAACGAGCGTAATTGATATCTGACGCTATAAATTTTACCATATTTTTGTTTCCTTGTCAATATTGACTTTTCATCTTACCGAATCTTCGGCAGATGCTATTCTATCATAAAGCGAGAATTGAAAATGAACGAGAGTGTATATGAAAAATGTGACCTCTGCGAGCGCAGATGCGGTGTCGATCGATCTAAGGGCGAGCGCGGAGCGTGTAAAATGAGCACCGAAATATATATATCGCGTGCGGACCTTCATATGTGGGAGGAGCCGCCGATCACAGCCGAGCACGGCTCGGGAACGGTATTCTTCTCGGGATGCTCACTTGGATGTATATATTGTCAAAACAGAAAAATATCTCGCGGCGAGGCAGGGTATCCCGTCGGTATCTCGGAACTTTCGGATATATTTCTCACCCTTCAGCAAAAGGGCGCGCACAATATAAATCTTGTAACTCCGACTCATTACGTGCCATCGATCATCGAGGCGGTAAAGGGTGCAAGAGAAAAAGGACTGAACGTTCCGATAGTCTACAATACGGGAAGCTACGAGCGTGAGCAAACGCTTGAGGCTCTTCGCGACACCGTAGACGTCTGGCTTCCGGACCTAAAATACTATAAGCCCGAAACGGCTCAAAAATACTCAAGCGCAAAGGATTTTCCAGCGGTGTCAAGGCGCGCTATCGATAAAATGGTCGAGCTCGCAGGAAAGCTCGAAATAGATGAAAACGGAGTTATGACTCGCGGCGTTATAGTCAGAATACTGCTCCTTCCCGGTCACGTTGCCGAGGCAAAGCTCAACGTAAAATATCTTTATGAAAAATACGGCGATAAAATATATATAAGCCTTATGAGTCAGTACACGCCGTCACAGGGGCTACCGTCTCCTCTTAACCGTCGCGTAACCGTAGCGGAGTACGACGAGCTCGTTTCGTATGCCGAAAGGCTCGGTGTAAAAAACGCCTTCACCCAGGAGCGCGAGGCGGCATCCGAGAGCTTTATACCCGATTTCGAGGCATAGCCGATGGAAATACCTGAAATAAAATGCCAAAATTCCTAAAGCATTAAATGAAAAGCACTTGCAAAAAAACGTTGCAAGTGCTTTTCGTCTTACATAATAATACTTGGTAAAGCCTAAAAAGTAAACTTAAGTGTTCAAAATCTTGTATAAATCGGATTTTGACATACCTCTGTCCTTAGCCGCCGCCTTTATTGCATCCATGCGCTTCAGTCCTTCGTTTTCGTAGTGAAGAACGTGCTCCTCGGGGGGAAGGGAGAGCAGCGGATTTTCACCTGCAACGCTGATGCCTGCCTCCTCGGCACCCTCTAAAACGAGAACGTATTCGCCTCGCGGCTCGTTGCTTGCGTAGTATTCGTTTGCCTCTCCCAGAGTGGTTCTCACGATGTCCTCGTTGAGCTTCGTGAGCTCGCGGCAAAGCGCGATCCTTCTCGCATCGCCGAACGTTACGGAAAGGTCCTTAAGCGTGGTTTTAAGCTTATGCGGAGCCTCGTATATTATCATAGTGCGCTCCTCGCACTTTAATTTTCCAAGCCTTTCCTCGCGCTCCTTTTTGTTTGGTGAGAGAAATCCCTCAAAGCAGAATCTTCCCGTAGCGAGTGCCGAGAGCGAGAGTGCCGAAACCGCGGCGCAGGCACCGGGGATAACCGAAACTCGCACGCCCGCATCTGCGGCAAGTCTTACTATATCCTCACCGGGATCGCTTATGGCAGGCATACCCGCATCGGTGATAATAGCGCAGGATTCACCGCCGAGAACTCGCGCGATGATCCTCTCTCCGCTCGCCTTCTTGTTGTGCTCGTGATAGCTCACGAGCTCCTTTTTTATTCCGAGACACGAGAGAAGCTTTAACGAGTTTCTCGTATCCTCCGCGCCTATAAAATCAACCTCGGAGAGCACCTTTTTTGCTCTCTCTGTGATATCTGCAAGGTTTCCTATGGGTGTTGCAACGAGATATATCGTGCTTTTTTCGGTTTTATTCTTTTCGCTCATAGTTATGCCTCACTTTCTTTGGAATTTTTCGGGGAAGGAGCCGTGCTCCATTATATAGCTCATATCCTCGGTGTATATTTTATGCTCCTTGTCCGCGTATATGATAAGCGGTGCGGTGAGCTTAACGCCGCATTTTCCGCCCTTCTTAGCCTCGATAAGAACCATAGACGATTCGGAATCGGTGTCCGCGTGTACGAAGGTCATACGCTTTGCCTCAAGCCTGTTGCGAGCCATAGCGGATAAAAGGTCTGTAAGTCTGTCGGGACGGTATACAACGGCAAATTTTCCGCCGAATTTAAGAGATGCCGATGCGCATCGGCAGAAATCCCCGATATCTCCCATAACCTCGTGGCGCGCCAGATTTTTGCCCGAAAAGGCGTTAGCAAGCCCGGAGCCGACGGTCATATAAGGCGGATTGGTATAAACCGCATCGTAGCTCTCCTCGCCCTTAAAATCGCGAAGATCTATATTCACAGTCCTCATACAGTCCGAAAGACCGTTAAGCGCGGTATTTCTCTCGGTAAGGCGCGCGTAATCCTCTTGGACCTCAAGTGCCGTTACCTCGGCAACCTTTTTTCTTGTGAGAAGCAAAAACGAAATAATACCGCTTCCCGCACCAAGCTCAAGAGCGCGAGCACTTTTACCGCAAATATATCCTGCAAGCAATAACGCATCGGTGCCGAAGGTTAGTCCCTCAGGCTTCTGTATCAAGCGGAGCTTGTCGTTAACCTCGTCTATTCTTTCGCCATCAAAAAGCTCTGTCATATTATCTCCACCAAAATTACTAAGTATAAATAAATAAGGGTTGAGGCGCGTTATACGGTCTCAACCCATAAGTAAAGTAAAAGAGAATTACTCTTCTGCAGGAGCGTTAACGGGGCAAACGTCAGCGCAAGTGCCGCAGCTTACACACTCGTCAGCGTTGATAACGTACTTGCCGTCACCCTCGGAAATGCAACCGGTGGGGCATCCATCAGCGCAAGCGCCACAAGCGATGCACTCGTCAGAAATCTTGTATGCCATGATTAAATACCTCCATGTAATTTGGTGAGCCATTGGCCTACGTATATTCTATCATATTTTCCCGAAAAATCAAGGGTTTTTAGAAAAAAATATGTTTCTCTTTTCAAAAAGAGTGAATATATGGCAATATATGGGAATCAATCCTCAATTATGACGTCACCGCCGTCGTCTTCGTTGTGATTTTTACTCTTTTTGGGAGTCTTAAGTATTTTCACGTCGGAAACCTTATAGGTCTTTACGGTCTCCTTTTCCTTCTCGGTGAGCTTAACTCTTATCTCCGATGCAAGCGGCTTGGTCTCTATTACCGTGCCCTCGCCGTCGGAGGTGAGAACGATGGAGCTAACGGGAGGAGTAACGCGTATAGCCTCCTCGTAGACCTCGTGCTCGTAACGAAGACAGCACATAAGTCTTCCGCACGCGCCCGAAACCTTAGCTGAGTTGAGCGAGAAATTCTGCTCCTTCGCCATTTTTATGGTAACCTGAACGAAGTCTGCAAGGAATCCTGCACAGCAGTATTTTCTTCCGCAAACTCCGATACCGCCCATAAGCTTTGCGGCGTCTCTTATTCCTATTTGTCTGAGCTCTATTCTCGTTCTGAAGGTAGAAGCGAGATCCTTAACGAGCTCTCTGAAATCAACTCTCGATTCGCAGGTGAAATAGAAGATAAGCTTCGAGTTATCGAAGGTATATTCAACTCCGACAAGGCGCATACCGAGATTATGCGCGGCGATCTTCTTTTTGCAGATAAGAGCCGCCTCAAACTCAAGCTCGTGGTTTTTATCGTCCTTTTCGATATCCTCCTTGGTAGCAGGGCGCGTTACCGCCTTGAGAGGCGAAACGATATCTGCCGCGGGAACGGTCTTGTTGGGGATCTTAACGGTTCCCATCTCGGTTCCTCTTGCGGTGTCAACGATGACCTTATCACCCTCGGAGAATTTGAATTTCTGAGGAGCGAAGTAGTATATCTTTCCTGCCTCGCGGAAGCTTATACCAACGATCTCCACGCTCTTATCGGATACGTCGCTTTTATCTACCGCCTTGACCTCGTTTTCCTTGCGCGAGTCAACGGGCTTGCCTGCGTGCTCCTTGTGGTTGTTTTTATTGAAATGCTCCTTGTGAGCATTGCCTTTGTCCTTGCGTTCTTTATTTTCCATTATATATCCTTTCGTTACGCCTTAAGCTTAACGGCAACGTCTGTGAGAAGGGAAGACGTTACCGCGTTTTTATCAAGATCGTCAATAGCCGATCCGATTATATCGTAAACACGAATAAGTCTTTTAAGATTGAGAGACGAGCAGATCTCCTCGGCCTTTTCCTTGGTGAGATAGTAGATAGGTGCTATATCCTCGGAAAGATGCACCGCAATAAGATCGCGAAGCGCGTTTCTTATTCCCTCGAACACCGATTTTAAATCGTCTCTTTTTTGGGGAAGAGAGGTGACCTCGGTATATATCTTCGAGAACGGAGTCTTTTTGTGTATCGCACCGATAAAGCCGTCGATAAGCTCGCGCTTTGCATCAAGGGCCTCGATCCTTGCGGGATCGAGCATAGAAAGTGCGTTTCCTATAACTCCGAGAGAGGAGAGAAGGATAGTTTTCAATCTGTCGGGTGCGCTTACGGAAAGATCGTCCGCGGTGGTTGAAAGCGAGGTAACGTGCTCAAGGAGCTCATCGTAATCAAAAAGCTCAAGCTGAACGTACTGCGTTCTGCTCTTTATCGTCGAAAGAAGCTTGTCCGCCTCGGAGACGAGCAGTATTATATGTACGTTCTTAGGGGGCTCCTCAAGAACCTTGAGCAGTGCATTCTGTGCCGCAGGGGTGAGCAGGTCGCCCTCCTCTATGATGTAGAACTTAAACTCTGATTCGGTCGAGGAAAGGAACATGTCCTCGCGAAAATCTCTGAGCTCGTCAACGCCTATCGTAGCCTTTCCCGAAGATCTTTCAAGATAGCTTACGTCGGGGAAATTTCTGTCGTAGATCCTCTTGCACGACGGACACGAACCGCAGGGAAGCGGCGTGGTCTCGCCACGTCTTTCGCAGTTAGCCGCGGCGGCTATCTCAAGCGCGAGAGTGTGCTTTCCCGATCCGCGAGGACCGACGAGCAAGAGTGCGTGCGGAAGCGTGCCGGAAAGTATGGCATCGGAAAGACGCAGAGCCGTTTCTCTGTTTCCGAGAAGTTTTGGAAATCTTTTGCCTGCCATAGCTCCGCCCCCCTTTGCTTAGATCCGTTTGAATTTTCACGCGTCGGATCTCCGATAATACCGAGTAAACCGTGCAAAAAAATATTCACCAATATATTGTATCATTATTTTTTATAATTGTCAATCTTTTTTACGCACGCAAAGGACATTAAATATTTTTGCATCTTTCACGAAGCAAAAAGACGATCTCCACGGCAAGTGCCGAGGTAAGTGCCGAGAGGATTCCGAGAAAAGTGAGAGTGATATCCGATATTACGAGCGCACCTGCAAGTATTATGGCGGAGTCGATACAGAGCAGTATTTTTGAAAGCTTCACGCCCGATGTCTTTTTCTCGATAACGAGAGCCAAAATATCAACTCCGCCCGTGGATCCGCCCCCAAGAAACGAGAGCGCACAACCTAAGCCCACGACTGCTCCGCCAACGATTGCCGCTATGGGCATACCGAGGTAGATTTTATGCAAAAACGAAAAAGCTCCGTCTGCTCCGAGGCGCAAAAGCGCGCTTATAAAAACGGGATAAAGTGCGGTTGAAAGCAAGGTTTTAAGAGCAAAGCTCTTACCGAGAAAAAACAATCCCGAGAAAAAGGCTATCCACGACAGTGCGGCAATAGTCAATTCAATACCTCTTACACCGTCACCGAAGAGCTCCGAAATGATGATCGCAAGCCCCGTGATTCCGCCCGAGACGAGCTCAAAGGGGATAAGAAAGGCAGTACTGCCGAGAGCAAGAACGAGCGTTCCGAAAAATATCAGAAGGAAGCTTTTTACCTTCTCTTTACTTGTTTCGGATTTCAAAAAAATCAGCTTCATATATTGATCGTGCGCTTATCGTATGCGAGCGAAAAAGCAAATTCTCCCTTCGTCAATCTTGACTTTTGAGTAGCGTAATGCTATACTGTCTTATAGTATTTTTTGACGTTCGGTGTATTTTATTCGCCGAGCGTGTGCTCGGAAAAAGAACGGCAAATCTTCTCGATATTACCGAAAAATACACGAAATTGTAAAATTCACCCGTATGGAGCCGAATATGGATATATACGCACCGAAATATTATAAAAAATTCAAATGCATAGCGGATAAATGTCTGCATAGCTGCTGTATAGGTTGGGAAATAGATATAGACGAAAGAAGCTATGAAAAGTATCTTTCGCTTGAGGAAAACGCGAAAGGTGCGCTTCTTTCAACGATAGACTGCGACACGGATACGCCGCATTTCACTCTCGGAGAAGACGGGCGGTGCAAAAATCTTGACGGGCGCGGGCTTTGTAAGATAATCACCTCGCTCGGCGAAGGATATCTATGCGATATATGCCGTCTGCATCCTCGCTTTATAAACGATATCGGCACTCATACGGAGATCGGACTCGGGCTTTCGTGCGAGGAGGCGGCAAGAATAATTCTAACAGAAAACGAGCCGTTTGAACTTGTGAAAATAGGAGAAAACGAGGATGCCGTCGATGAGAGCCTTGCTTGTCGCAAGACCGTAAAGATCAGAAATGATATAATAAAAGAGGTTGAAAAAAGAGACGGAGATCTATTCTCCTCGCTTTCGAAGATCAAAGAAAAATACGGTGTGAAAACCGATTTTTATACGTTCGAGGAGTGGGTTGAGATGCTGCTGTCACTTGAGATTTTGAGCGATGAGTGGAGCGACATTCTTGAAAAGTCACTTAAAACCGAGCAAAAGTGTGACAAGTGTGCCTTTGATCCGCATTTTGAAGCTCTCTTCAAATATCTCGTTTTCAGGCATCTTTCACCGTCGGAGTCCGAGCTTGAATGCAAGGCGCGAATAGCCTTTGCGGTGCTTCTTACGGAGCTTGTCGGCGGCTTGTTCGAGAGGGAAAGCGCGCCCACCGAGGCGAGCCTATTGAACCTCGC
>JBGVKA010000059.1:0-2816 GCA_045129715.1 Eubacteriales bacterium
CTCTCTGCGCTTTCAAGCGAAAGGTCTACGCTCTTCTCCTCGTAGCATTTGCCGTCGGTATCGTAAAGAGCAAAAACGAGTCTGCCGGTATACTTTTTCTTTCCCGAATTTATGAGATAAAACTCGGTCGCATTCGGACACGGGGTGATATTAAGGCATACCACCGCGTTGGCTTCGCGAACGAATTTCAACGCAGCCTTTGATTTATTGAAGCTATCGATCATAGATGCAGATACCGTCGGTCTTCCGTCGTTAAGCTGACGGAGAACGGCTCCGCTTGCGCGTGCGGATGCCCTTGCTCTTTTTACCGAGCGCGAAAGCTCAAGTCCTGCCGCTACCTCTGTAGCGTAAACGAGCTCACCCATACCGTACGGCATCTTCATATGCTTAACGGTGTTCTCAAGCATCATTATGCACTCAGCCACGTTCGTTCTTTTCTCGGATGCCGAGGAGAAGATGTTATATTCGTCATCGGGAATATAGGTGCGAAGCGTATACTCCGACGGGAGCGCGTAAAGGGTACCGTACGCATAATCTTCATCCTTTTCAAAAAGATATCTTTCATCACTTTTGAAAAGATCGTTAGGATTGCTGATAAAGGGAACGTCTATTGCGTATTTTTTTAACACGGGTCCGAGTATTCTTACAGAAACCGTGCGGAATTCCTCAACGGCATCCTTAAAGAGCCTCATCATATCACTGCTCGTTTCGACTACGGAAAGGAAGAACATCGCAACTGACGGATGGGTGGAAAGACGCTTGATCCTATCCTCTACGGAGGCGGTTACGCCTGCCGCAAAAACGCTTGCCGCGGGGGGCGCAACGTACGGAAGAGTCAAGGAATGCCAAACGAGAAGACCGTGCTTATCGCAAAGATCGTAGAGCTCGTCGGGAAGGGGTGCCGCCTCGTCAAATACGGTGAGCGTGTTCATATTTGCACCGACCGCACTTTTTACTACAGATTCGATAGCGCGAGGGCAGATGCCCGTGAGTACTGCGCTTTGTCTTACGTAAGCACCGCCGCGCGAGAATATATTCAAGCCGTTAACGTTTACCGAATATACGGAGCTCTCGTTTTTCTCAACGCTCACGGATCTGAGCCCGATGCGCTTCTCGTAAACGTCTGCTACCTCGGCACCGTGATAAAGGATGACCGAAAGCTTATATAAGGGCTGAGCACCGTAGCCCTTCGGCCACCAAAGCTCAGGATCGGAAACGGTTATTTTTATATCCTCGTCGTACGCACCGCCGAAATATATCTTTCCGCTCGGCGCGGAAAGGCTCGCAACTATGCGCACGTCGTTCTTATCTCCGAGAGTGGACGCCTCAACGAAAAGATTTACCCTTCCGCCGATATGCTCCTGGCGAACGCTGACTCCGTTTATGAAGGCGTGATCCGAGGCAAAGACTCCTATTGGCGAAAGAACGGCGTAATCGAAAACGCGCTCCGCAACGTCATACTCGGTCGATCTGTCTCCGTAAGGATCGAGATGCTGTTTTTTGGACATAGGCTCGGTGCATTTTATCTCAAGCACGTTGTTGCCCGCAAGAGCCTTATCGGCAACGTCAAACATATACGTTCTGAAGGGATTGTTTATAACGCCGCAGCTTTTACCGTTAAAGAAGAGCTTGCCCTTGGCAAAAATGCCGGAAAGCTCGACGTAAACGTATTTTCTTTTCGCCTCTGCCTCCGAAAGCTCTACAACCGACGTGAGCGTGCAGGACTTGGGAAGCTCTGCTCTTCCCTCCTCTGCATCAGATCTCGTGCAGAGTCCGTTTTCTATCATAGCGGACAGGGCTCCGAAGGGGATATTTCCGCTATAGCTCTCGGTATCCGTAAGCTTTACCGACAGGTTCTTTACGTCTCTTCTTACCATAAAATTCTCCAAAAGTTTCTTTTAGTCTATTATAGCATATATTACTCGTAAAATAAATGGTTAAAATTGCACAAAGTAATTATTTTTTTTTGTTTATTGTTTCAAATATTTTTAAATAATTCGGAAAAAAATCAAAAATTATCTTGAAGCTTTAAAATATTTATGCTAAAATAGTTTAGAATAATAATATCGAGGAGGTTTATACCTTGAAAAAGATTTTAACTTTAATGCTCGCAACGCTTATGATCTGCTCGCTCGTCTTCGCTATGACTGCCTGCAAGAAGGATAAGGGCAACGACGACGATCAGAATCAGAATGATCAGAATAATAACCAGGGCGATAACGGTACTACTCACGTCCATAGCTTCACCGAGTGGACCACCGTTACTCCTGCAACCTGCACCACCGCAGGATCCGAAACGAGAAGCTGTACCGCAAGTGGTTGCACTCACACCGAGACTCGTACCGTTTCCGCTCTCGGACACAATATTAAGCACCACGAGG
The DNA here is from genome assembly GCA_045129715.1 of Eubacteriales bacterium. GTDB lineage: Bacteria > Bacillota > Clostridia > Oscillospirales > CAG-272 > UBA1740. The sequence goes on from JBGVKA010000059.1 coordinate 2,382, forward strand.
CAGAGGCTCCCGAGTGTGACGCAGTAGGATGGAATGCATACGACACCTGTACCAGATGCGATTACACCACCTACTCCGAGATCTCCGCTACCGGTCACAATTACACTATAGACGCTACTCTTAACCCCAACGGAAACGTTTGCGTTACCTGCGGACAGACTCACGTTTGCGTTGACGATAATTTCAAGAATTGGACCACCGTTGACGTTGCGGATTGCACCGTTGCAGGTAAGGAAGAGTGCAAGTGCTCCGTTTGTAACTACGTTAAGGAGAACACCCTCCCCAAGACTCAGCATAGCTACGGTGAGGACGGAAAGTGCTCAAGCTGCGGTGCTGAGGAGACCGACGTTCCCGAGCTTCCCGACGCTCCCTTCTGATAAAAACGTTACATAAAAATATTAAGAGGACATCCACATTTGCCGTCTGCTGTAAGCA
>JBGVKA010000060.1:0-2924 GCA_045129715.1 Eubacteriales bacterium
CGCCTATGATAAACACGATGCTTAAGGCTTATACTTATGAGAATACGAACGTTATCTTCGTTGATACGCGTGAAATATTCTTTAACGACGATGGCTCAATAAAGAAAAATTATTACCTTTCCACCGATCTTTCGCATCCGACTCTTGAGGCTTACGACGAGTACAGAAGAGTTATAGAGGAGGCAAGATCGGCTGAGGCGGCAAAAAGCACCGCCGTCGGTAACGAGAGGGCAACGTTATCCTCGTTGTCAAGCACCCCGACCGCTACCGCACCGTACGGTAAAGATGAAAAAGGTCGCAAGAAATAAGGATACATCAAGGAGATAACTCCTAATACGTTTTAAAAGGATTAAAGAAAATGAAAGCTCACGAAATAGAAACGAAATGCGTGCAGAGCGGATACACTCCCGGAAACGGTGAGCCGCGCCAGATACCGATAATACAAAGCACAACCTTTAAATATGCAACGAGTGAGGATATGGGAAAGCTCTTTGACCTTGAAGCATCGGGCTATTTCTATTCAAGACTGCAGAACCCGACCTGCGATATGGTTGCCGCAAAGATAACCGCTCTTGAGGGCGGCAGTGCGGGAATGCTTCTTTCCTCAGGACAGGCGGCAAACTTCTTCGCCATATTCAATATCGCGAATGCGGGAGATCACGTTATCTCCTCCGCAAGCATATACGGCGGTACGTTTAATCTCTTCTCCGTAACGATGAAGAAGATGGGCATAGAATTCACGTTCGTAAGTCCCGATGCGACCGAGGAGGAGCTTGAGGCGGCACTGCGCCCGAATACCAAGGCGGTCTTCGGAGAGACTATAGCCAATCCCGCGCTCACCGTACTCGATATAGAACGCTTTGCCTCGTTTGCTCATAAGCACGGTATCCCGCTCATTATAGACAACACCTTCGCAACTCCCGTCAATTGCCGTCCTATCGAATTCGGTGCGGATATAGTGACTCATTCCACGACTAAGTATATGGACGGACACGGCTCCGCGGTTGGCGGCTGCATCGTTGATTCGGGCAAGTTTGATTGGATGGCGCACGCGGATAAATTCCCGGGACTCTGTACTCCCGACGATAGCTACCACGGAATAACGTATGCCGAAAGATTCGGTAAGGAGGGAGCTTTTATCTACAAGGCAACCGCTCAGCTGATGCGTGATTTCGGATGCACACAGTCGCCTCAAAGCGCGTATTATCTCAATTTGGGACTTGAAAGCCTTCACGTCAGAATGGAAAGACATTGCCTTAATGCACAGAAGGTTGCAGAGTTTCTTGAGGCGCACGATAAGATATCCTGGGTGAACTATCCCGGTCTCAAATCTAATAAATACCACGAAATTGCAAACAAATATATGCCAAACGGCACCTGCGGTGTCGTTAGCTTCGGCGTTAAGGGTGGCAGAGCTGCCGCTGAAAGATTTATGAAGGAGCTTAAAATAATCGCTATCGAAACTCACGTAGCCGATGCGCGCTCCTGCTGTTTGCATCCCGCGAGCGCAACTCACCGCCAGATGAGTGACGAGGAGCTTATAGCGGCAGGCGTGCCCTCCGACCTTGTTCGTCTTTCCTGCGGTATCGAAAGCTATAAGGATCTTATCGCGGACCTTGATGCGGCACTTGCGACCGTATAATAGGGAAGTGACGAGAGCCTTTACGTCAGATAAAAACGCCCGTGGCGTTTTTGCATATTTAATAAACGGAGTTAAAATAAATGCCAATTAAAATTCCAAACGATCTCCCTGCGGTAAAAACGCTTGCCGAGGAGAATATATTCGTAATGACCGAAACGAGAGCAATAACGCAGGACATAAGACCACTTAAAATATTGCTTCTCAATCTTATGCCCACTAAAATTGCGACCGAAACACAGTTCTCGCGCCTTCTCGGAAACACGCCCCTTCAGGTTGAGCTTGAACTGATGCACACGTCGACTCATAAAGCAACTCACGTTTCCGAGGATCACCTATTAGCCTTTTACAAGACCTTTGACGAGGTGCGCGATAACTACTACGACGGAATGATAATCACCGGTGCTCCCGTGGAGCATCTGCCGTTTGAAGAGGTAGCGTATTGGCAGGAGCTCGTCGAAATTATGGAGTGGACGAAAACCCACGTTCATAGCACACTGCACATCTGCTGGGGTGCGCAGGCAGGACTTTACTATCACTACGGAATTAAAAAGTATCCGCTTGAGTCCAAGCTCTTCGGAGTCTTTCCGCACGTTGCCGATTATAAGCAATCAATGCTTTTCCGTGGCTTTGACGACGTCTTTATGGTTCCTCAGTCACGCCACACCACGGTCAAGCGAGAGGACGTCGAGGCTTGCCCCGAGCTTAAGATATTAGCATCGTCGGATGAGTGCGGAGTTTACGCGATAATGGGTAAGAAAAACCGTCAATTTTTTATCACGGGGCACAGTGAATACGATGCAAATACGCTTAATGCCGAGTACGTTCGTGACGTAAAGCTATCCAGACCGATAACCGTCCCAAAGAATTATTTCAGTGACGACGATCCTGATAAGGAGCCCGTGGTAACGTGGCGCTCGCACGCAAATCTCCTCTTCTCAAATTGGCTTAACTATTTCGTATATCAAACGACTCCATACGATATCAGTGCAGTTGCCAATAACGAGAATTAACGAAAAAACATTGTTTTTGTAAATAAATATTAACAAAAACCGCCTTAAGTCGATAAAAAGACCTCAGGCGGTTTTGTTTTTTGTTTTTTAAATTATGAGTTGTTTGTAGGCTTTGCGTTGAACGTTATCTCAGATCGCGCGTATCCGATTTATACGTACGCGCGTGTCAAAGAAGCAAAATTAAAATACGAGAACAGAACTGTTAAAAAGGCAGGTTTTTCACCAAGTCATCGGAAAGCTTATACGCATTTTTCGCGCCCTTGTCGATCGAA
>JBGVKA010000061.1:0-3815 GCA_045129715.1 Eubacteriales bacterium
GACCTTATGCGCCGCGCGGCAGACGAAATGAATATGCGCGAGATAATCTCCGTTTACGGACAGACCGAGGCATCTCCCGGATGCACTATGGGTGAGGTAAACGAGGATATCGACCACCGTGTTGAAACGGTCGGAAGCGCATTCCCCGGCGTTGAATGTAAAATAATCGATCCCGAAACGGGACTTGAGCTTCCCGACGGTGAGAGCGGAGAGTTCGTCGCGCGCGGATTTAATATTATGAAGGGCTATTACAAAATGCCCGAGGCTACCGCGCAGGCAATAGATGCTGACGGCTGGCTCCATTCGGGTGATATCTGTATGAGAACACCCGACGGCTACTATAAGGTAACGGGAAGACTTAAGGATATGATAATTCGCGGAGGAGAGAACCTCTACCCCCGTGAGATCGAGGAATTCTACCTCACCAACCCCAAGGTGCGCGACGTTCAGGTCGTAGGCGTGCCCGATGAGAGATACGGTGAGGAGTGCTGTGCGTGGATAATACTCCACAGCGGTGAGAGTGCGGACGAGAACGAGATGCGCGAGTTCGGTAACGCCTCGATAGCAAGACACAAGGTTCCGAGATACTTTATGTTCGTAAAGGAGTTCCCGATGAACGCGGCAGGAAAGATACTCAAATACAAGATGCGCGACCTCTCGGCAGAGATCCTCGGACTTAACAAAAAGTAAAACGACCGTTAAAAGTGTAAAAGCAAAGCGTTCGTTTGATTTTTCGTTTTAACGAACTTTTTCGTTCTAACGAACTTTTTCGTTCTAACAACTTTTTCGGGTAAAACGAAAAAATATAACCAAAAACTATTGACAACGGTGGAAAATAGTGCTATAATCGTAGCACATTTGAATATCACAAAACGACTATGATGAAGACGGTCGGCGTGTGAGCCTACAGAGAGTTGCCGTGTGGTGCGAGGCAATGGCAGAGCATTCCAAATGACCTATCACTTCTGAGTCGGAGGACCGAAAGCGAAAGCAAGTAGACTCCTTCCGTATTGCTGCGTTAAGGCAAAGGGCTTGTCAGAGCCCGGAAAGTGACGAATTTATTTCGTAATTTGAGTGGTACCGCGGGTTTTACAGCTCGTCTCAAGGAAAATTCTTTTGAGACGGGCTTTTTTGTTTTATTCAAATAGTAACCACCGTTAAAATGAAAGGGAAAACCTATGGATTACAGTTTGAAGGAGGTCGCGGGCAGAATTAAGGATCTGCGCGAGGCAAAGGGTTATACCGCCCTTGAGCTTGCAAAGCTTACGGGCGTATCGGTAGAGGATTACGAGCTTCTTGAAAAGGGAGAAACCGATTTCAGCTTTACCTTCATTTACAAGTGTGCAAAGGCGTGCGGCGTCGAGGTAGTAGATCTTCTCGAGGGACGAAGCACGACTCTTACCTCGTTTGCAATAACGAGAAAGGGAGAGGGACTTAAGATACTCAAAAAGCAGGGCGCGGTATATAACAACCTTGCCCCCAAGTTCAAGGACAAGCTCGCAGAGCCCTTCCTTGTAAAGTTTCCCTACGTTCCCGAGGAGCAGAACGCTCCCCTTAAGCTCAGCTCACATAACGGTCAGGAGTTTGACGTTATCGTAAAGGGCTCACTTAAGGTTCAGATCGGTAACCATATCGATATACTCAACGAGGGAGACTCCATATTCTACAACAGTATAATTCCTCACGGTATGATAGCTGTGAGCGAGGGCGGATGTGAGTTCCACGCGGTAGTTCTTAACCCCCAGGACGGTGCGGTAAGCGAGGAATATCCCGAAACACCCTTCGTTGCTCCGAAAATTCAGGAGAAGGAAGAGAGTGCCGTTACCGTTGCGGATAGCTTCATCGAGTCGAGCTACGACGAGGGTGGAGTATTCAGTGGCATCACCTTCAAAAACGACGATAAATTCAACTTCGCCTTTGATTGCGTAGACGCTATAGCGAAAAAGACTCCCAATAAGCTCGCTATGATGTGGGTTGGCAACGATAAGTCCGAGCGTCGCTTCACCTTCAACGATATGAAGAGATATTCGGCGAAGACCGCCAACTATTTTGAGTCTCTCGGCATCAAGAAGGGCGACACCGTTATGCTCGTTCTTAAAAGACATTATCAGTTCTGGTTTGCAATGCTCGCGCTTCATAAGATAGGAGCCATTGCGATCCCCGCCACCAATCAGCTCGTTGAGCACGATTTTGAGTACAGATACAAGGCGGCAGGCGTAAAGGCAATCGTATGCACCGCGGACGGCAACGTTTCGGACGAGGCAGAGAAGGCGGCTGCGGCATTCCCCGGAATGCTCAAGATCCTCGTCGGCGGCAAGAAGGACGGCTGGTTCGATTTCAACGTTGAAATGGAACGCTTCAGCGCGCATTATTACCGCAACGAGAATACACCCTCGGGCAGCGATCCCATGCTTATGCTCTTCACCTCGGGAACCACGGGTTATCCGAGAATTGCAACTCATTCCTATAAATACGCCCTTGGTCATTATCCCACCGCAAAGCATTGGCATAACGTCAATCCCAACGGTCTTCACTTTACAATATCCGACACGGGTTGGGGTAAAGCACTCTGGGGCAAGCTTTACGGACAGTGGCTCTGCGAGGCGGCAGTCTTCACCTACGACTTCGACCGCTTCCATTCCGAGGACATTCTTCCGATGTTCGCAAAGTATCATATCACCACCTTCTGTGCACCCCCCACGATGTACCGCTTCTTTATCAAGGAGGATCTTTCCAAGTACGACCTCTCCTCGATAGAATACGCTACTACTGCGGGCGAGGCACTGAACCCCGAGGTCTCCAATCAGTTCAAGAAGGCTACGGGACTTACGATAATGGAGGGCTTCGGACAGACCGAGACCACCCTTTCTATCGCAAACTTCGTTGGCTCAACTCCCAAGCTCGGCTCCATGGGTAAGCCCAGCCCCCTTTACGACGTCGTTGTGCTTGATCCCGACGGAAACGAGTGCCAGACGGGTGATACGGGCGAGATCTGTATCAGAACCAAGGACAGCGTTCCCGCAGGACTCTTTATCGGATATTATCTTGACGAGGAGAAAACTAAGGACGTATGGCACGACGGATATTACCATACGGGTGACACCGCCACGATGGACGAGGACGGCTATCTCTGGTACGTCGGACGTATCGACGACGTTATCAAATCCTCGGGCTATCGCATAGGTCCCTTCGAGATCGAGAGCGTTATTATGGAGCTTCCTTACGTTCTTGAGTGCGCAGTAACTCCCGTGCCCGACGAGGTAAGAGGACAGATAGTCAAGGCAACGATAGTTCTCGTCAAGGGAACCGAGGAGACCGACGCTCTCAAAAAGGAGATCCAGGACTACGTCAAAACTCATACGGCACCCTATAAATATCCGAGAATAGTCGAGTTCGTAAGCGAGCTTCCCAAAACGATAAGCGGCAAGGTAAGACGAGTAGAGATCCGCAAAAACGATATGGAAAAGCTTAAAAAGTAAACCAAGATTTACAAAACACAACTTTTTTAATAAAAAACACTCAAAAGCACAAATCACCCGCGAGAATTGTTGATGTTCTTAGTGGAGAATTTTAAAAATTATGCTAAGTGCGAGCATCGCATTTGACCGGTCAAGCGCAAATATGGGCTAAGCCCAAACGCTTATAACGACAGAAAGAGCAAGAGTAAAAGGAGAAAATGATATGCACCCCAAAAGTTAGACACTTTTGGAGGTGCATATTTTTTATGGGTAAAACAGGAAGAAAGAACAGAATTTATTTGCCAGAATTTAAAATTGATGTTATAATGGATATGCGAGAACACCGATTAGGATATT
>JBGVKA010000062.1:0-6983 GCA_045129715.1 Eubacteriales bacterium
GGGACTGGCCCTGTGAAGCCCGGCAACCTGTGTTTATAAGGTGCCAATTCCTGTAGATGAGTAATTCGTGATCTCGGGAAGCAGTTTGTCGCTCCGAGATTTTTTGTTTGATAAGGCGAAAGGAAAAATAAAATGGCAGAATTTAAAAGACTTTTTACATCCGAGTCGGTAACTGAGGGACATCCCGATAAAATTTGCGATAAGATATCCGACGCGGTGCTTGACGAGATACTTCGTCAGGATCCTATGAGCAGAGTTGCGTGCGAGACGTTCGCAACCACCGGTATCGTTAACGTAATGGGTGAGATAACCACTACCGCTACTATCGACATTCAGAAGATAGTTCGCGATACCGTTTCCGAAATCGGATACACTCGCGCAAAGTACGGCTTTGATGCGGCTACCTGCGCGGTTCTCAGCTCCATTCACGCTCAGAGCCCCGATATTGCGATGGGCGTTGATAAGTGTGCAGAGGCGAAGGATGGCGAAATGACCGACGAGCTCGATACGGGTGCAGGTGACCAGGGACTTATGTTCGGCTTTGCCTGTGACGAGACTCCCGAGCTTATGCCCCTCCCCATTTCTCTTTCTCATAAGCTCGCAAAGAGACTTACCGAGGTAAGAAAGAACGGAACCCTCTCCTATCTTCGTCCCGACGGAAAAACTCAGGTTACCGTTGAGTACGAGGGAGATAAGCCCGTAAGAGTAGACACTATCGTTGTTTCCTCTCAGCACAGCGAGGAGATAACCCACGATAAGATCCGCAAGGATATCATAGACAAGGTAATTCTTCCCGTAGTTCCCAAGGAGCTTCTTGACGGAAAGGTGAATATCTTCGTAAACCCCACCGGAAGATTCGTTATCGGCGGTCCTACAGGTGATACCGGACTTACCGGCAGAAAGATAATCGTTGATACCTACGGCGGATATTCCCGTCACGGCGGCGGAGCCTTCTCGGGTAAGGATCCCACGAAGGTTGACAGAAGCGCATCCTACGCGGCAAGATACGTAGCTAAGAACGTAGTTAAGGCAGGACTCGCAAAGAAGTGTGAGGTACAGATCGCGTACGCTATAGGCGTTGCAAAGCCCGTTTCCGTAATGATCGAGACCTTCGGCACTGCGGTATGCCCCGAGGAAAAGATCTCCGAGGCGGTTGCAAAGCTCGTAGACCTTCGTCCTGCGGCTATAATCAACAAGTTTGATTTGCGCAAGCCCATTTACAAGCAGCTCGCGGCTTACGGTCATATGGGACGTGAGGATCTTGGAGTTAAGTGGGAAGAGTGCGATATTGCCGATAAGCTCAGAGAGATGTGTCTTTAATATAGCATCTGCATAATTGCCCCTGTGGGCGTATAAATACATATTCACGTAACGAAAGCCAGTGTGGATCTTAAACGAACTCGCTTTTAAATGCGCGCTCGCTATGATCCGTATTGGCTTTCGCTATCGGAAAAAAAGAAAGGAGATCCGAGATGGCTGAGAGCTACAGTAACAGCGGTGAATTCGAGATTTTAAAGGGCTCGATAGAAAACGTAGTATATTATAACGACTCGAACGACTATGCCGTTCTCGAGGTCTTGCTTGAAAACAAGCTTATAATTACCGCGGTGGGAACTATGCCTATTCCGTTTGAGGGAGAGTGCGTTATCCTGCGCGGAAGATGGGGATATCACAAGGAGTTCGGAAAGCAGTTTGAAATAGTGTCGTATGAAAAAACGCTGCCGAGCGAGACGGAGGGCATCTTACAGTATCTTTCCTCAAGGACGGTAAAGGGCATAGGCCCCGTTACAGCGAGAAAAATAGTGGAGAGATTCGGTGCGGATACCTTTGACGTAATTGAGAACCACCCCGAGTGGCTCGCGGATATTCCCGGAATAACGATGAAGAAGGCGGCGGCAATATCCGAGTCCTTCCTCGAGCAGAACGGTCTTCGTGACGTTATAATGTTCTGCAACGATTATATGACGGTCACCGAGGCTACTAAGGTCTATAAGAGGCTCGGAGCGGGTGCTGTCGGTATTATAACCAAGAATCCGTACGTTCTTTGTGAGGGAGAGAACAGTCTTCCGTTTGCAAAGGCGGACGAGATAGCTATGCGCTTAGGCTTTACGGCAGAGAACAGCTACAGAGTGAGAAGCGGTATTTCGTACGTTCTTGAATATAATGCAAGAGCAAACGGTCATACCTGCCTTCCGATAGATAAGCTCGTTAAAGCATCGTCGGAGACTCTCGGCATAAGCGAGGACGTCGTAAGCGCAAAGCTTAACAGATTCATCAAGCTCGGTGAATTCTCGCTTTATACGAGGGACGGTAAGACGTTCGTTATGACTACGGATACGAACGATACGGAGGACTATATCGCTCGCAGGCTCGTTAATATGGATTCCTCGGCTCCGAGATTTTCTACCGACGATATAACGTCTCTTATCGAAAATCTTGAGTACAGTCTCGGCATAACCTACGAGAGACTGCAGAAAAAGGCGATTTACGAGGCGCTCTGCGGAGGCGTTACCATAATAACCGGAGGTCCCGGAACGGGTAAAACGACCATAGTTAAGACTCTCATAGCACTTTTTAAGAACCTCAATCAGAGAATAGTCCTTGCCGCACCTACGGGAAGAGCGGCAAAGCGTATGAGCGAGGCAACGAGCGCGGAGGCTAAAACGATACACCGTATGCTTGAAATGGAGAGAGGGAATCTTGACGTAAGCTTCGGCAGAAACGCGACCAATCCCTTGGACGAATCGGTTTGTATAGTGGACGAGGCGTCGATGATAGACGTAAATCTTATGCAGGCACTCGTCAGAGCAATGAGGCGCGGTTCAAGACTCGTGCTTATAGGAGATGCCAACCAGCTTCCGAGCGTTGGAGCCGGTAACGTTCTTTCGGATCTTATCGATTCAAAATGCTTCAGGACGGTTGAGCTTACGGAAATATTCCGTCAATCAAAGGAAAGCCTTATAGTCACCAACGCGCATAAGATAAACCGCGGAGAGACTCCTAACTTAGCTACCGTAGACGGAGATTTCTTCTTCGTTACGAGAGGATACGAGAGGGATATCCCCTCAACCGTTGCCTCACTCGTAACCGAGAGACTTCCCAAAAAGTACGGAGCGGCCATTCGAGAGGGAATACAAATAATTACGCCTTCCAAAAAGGGCGCGGGCGGTGTCGAGGCTCTTAACGCCGAGCTTCAGGCTAAGATAAATCCGAGAAGCAATACCAAGCGTGAAAAGTCGGCGCACGAAACGGTATTCCGTGAGGGCGATAAGGTCATGCAGACCGTAAACAATTACGATATCGTATGGCGTCGCGGCTCTCAGGAGGGCGTCGGAATATTCAACGGTGATATAGGTGTTATAGAAAGCATTGATATAAACGATTCGGTTATGACGATACGCTTTGACGACAGAATAGCAACCTACGGCTTTGATCTTCTTGACGAGCTTGAGCTTGCTTACGCCATAACGGTCCATAAGAGTCAGGGAAGCGAGTACCCCGTGGTCATCATTCCCGCATATTCGTGCCCGCCAATGCTGATGACGAGAAACCTTCTTTATACCGCGGTCACGCGCGCGAAGAAGATGGTCATAATGGTTGGAAGAGCGGAAATAGTAACGCGAATGGTCTCTAACAACAGTGAGCTTAAGCGTTATACGACTCTTAAAGACAGAATAATCGATTATAACAACGCCTGATGCTTCGGGCGAAAAGCGATATTTTATAAAGTAAAAGCCTATTTTTTTCTAAACACCTTGAAATTTGCAAAAATATATATTATAATATAGAGTGTGAAATTTTAAATCTTAGAAAGGAAGCGATATGGTAACAAAGATAGGTCTTGACCTTGGCTACGCAAACATCGCCATAAGCGATGCGTCACTTGAAGTTGACCGCGAGCCGTCTATTGCTATAATAGATAAAAATTCGCGCCGTATCGTTTCAGTTGGAAGAGATGCGCTTTCTCCCGAAAACGCGGCACTCGGAATTTTGGTACGTCCGTTCAAGAACGGAATACTTTATTCCGCAGATTTCACAAGAGAGATCATAAGAGCGGCACTGAAGGCGGTTGAAACCTCCGATAACGTGCGCGCGGTGGTCGGAGTGTCAAACGACTTTAATCCCAAGCAAACCAACGAGCTTGCGCTTATGTTTTGTGACGAGGGAGTCGAGGAATGCTTCTTCGTTGACAGAGCGGTAGCAGGACTTATCGGTGCGGGATATGCACCGACGATAAGCGCGGTCTCCGTTAACGTAGGTGCTTCAAAGACCGAGATAGCCGTAATATATCAGGGCTCCATAATTTATTCGGAGTCTGCCGATATAGGCGGTGAGGCGTTTGACGAGGCGGTACAGAAATACATTCTTGAGCAGGGTGAGCTCAATATATCTCTCGTTGACGCTAAGGCGATAAAGGAGGGAATAGGTGCGGTATGGGAAGGCAGAAACGCAGAGCCTATTACCATCACCGGTACGCTTGCTCTTACCGGCAACAAAATAAAGATGTCGGTTGCCTCGGAGGATATCCTCGGTGTATTTGAAAAGCCGTTGCTTACCTTTATACAGGTGGTTGCAAATGCGGTCAAGCGTATACCCATAGATTACGTTGAGGAGATATTTGCAAACGGAATCGTTTTAACGGGCGGCGGTGCAGAGCTTTTCGGATTGGATAAGATGCTCTCAAAGGTTCTCGGAGTAAGCGTTACGACGGCAAATAACCCTGCTGATTGCGTTGCAAGAGGTCTTTCACTCGTAAATACCTTCCTGCCGATAAAGATGCGAAATAACAAGAAAAATATTACCGCTCAATTGGCGAAGTATTATAAATCGAATAATAAAAAATGATAGGGGATAGAAAAATGAAGAACAACAAGAAGACTTCTCTTACTGTAAGAATAATCGCAGGAGCAGCTTTGCTCGCTCTTGTTGCAGGTATGATTGCAGGCGCAATAGTTTACATGCTTCAGTAAAATTTCACCTGACCTTTACAGTTAAAAATCAAGAGCTTACACGTCTTAGCAGGGAAGTGTAAGCTCTTGATTTTTTTGTTGTAAATAATCGCTCGGGATCGGAAAAATCCATCGCGGTCGAAAGCTTTTTTATACGCTTTGACTGAGTGATTTTTAACTTAGGCGAGGGGGCTGCAAAGAGAAAAAACACCGTCATTTTTTCTCTCGAAGGCGGCGCTGAAATGCACGCTTTTTGCGTTTTATAATTTTCCGCTATACGATTTTTATTGTGTGGAGTTGTGTTGATACTCAATGTTTTCCACAAAAGGCGCAAAAAATAATACACATAATTTCTACACGATTCCGTTATCGGACGCCTGAAATGCGCAGAATAAGGCAAAAAACACACTTTTTACAGTTTTTAAAGTTATTCACAATGTGGAAAACATTAAAAACAAAAACAAAGACAGACTCAAGGGGGTGTGGAAAACACGTTCCCGAGTCTGTCTTTATTTCGTTTAGCCTATAGGCTTATTTTTTGATTCTTCTGATGAAATCGAAGATGCTGTTGTACTCCTGATAAGAGGATCTTGCCGTGTTGTCAACGGTCTGCTTGGGAGCCTCCTCGGTATAGGTTACCTCAGGTGCGGGATCTTGCTTTTTCGGCTCCTCGACAGCGGTAAACTCGAAGACCGCAGAGGGAGTCGAGGGTGCTGCATAAGGGTTGCTTACGGGAGCCGTATATCCGTTATTCACGGGTGCGGAATATCCGTTATTTACGGGAGCGTAGGTCTCGGGCTTCTTAGCTTCAACGATGGGCGTCGATGCAAAAACGTCGTTTGCAGTTACGGGAGTTGCAACCGTTTTAGCCTCAACTCTTTCGTTCTTTTCAGCCGCAAGAGTTTCGTTCTTGTTGGTGAATCCGGTAGCTACTATCGTGATGCGGATCTCGTCGTTCATAGTTTCGTCGAAGGAAGTACCCCAGATGATATTAGCATCGGGATGTGCCTCCTCGTGAACCATTCTCGAGGCGAGGTCTATTTCGCTGAGCTGAATATCGGGCGAAGCGGTGATGCTGATAAGCACGCCGGTAGCACCTGCGATGCTCGTGGAAAGAAGGGGAGAGAAGATAGCCATGGTTGCGGCAAGTCTTGCCTTATCCTCACCCTTAGCCTGTCCAACGCCCATATGAGCGTAGCCTGCATTTTTCATTATTGCCGTAACGTCGGCAAAGTCAAGGTTGACGAATCCGGGATAATTGATAACGTCGGAAATAGACTGAACGCCCTTGCGAAGAACGTCGTCAGCTATCTCGAAAGCGGCATCTGCACGAAGATTGTCAGCCTCGATCTGCTTAAGTCTCTCGTTGGGGATAACGATGAGCGAATCTACCGCCTTTGCAAGCTCGTCTATACCTGCCTCTGCCTGAGCCATTCTTCTGCGTCCCTCAAATTCAAAGGGAGTGGTAACGATACCTACGGTAAGGATACCCATTTCTCTTGCGATCTTTGCAACCACGGGAGCCGCACCGGTACCGGTTCCGCCACCCATTCCTGCGGTGATAAAGAGCATATCTGCGCCCTGAATCTGTTCCTTGATCTCTTCCTTGGACTCCTCGGCACTCTGCTTACCAACGCTGGGGTTAGCACCTGCTCCCTTACCGCCGGTGGTGTTTTTACCGATAACGAGCTTTTTAGCCGCGCAGGACTCAACGAGAGCCTGACGGTCGGTGTTTATGGCGATGAACTCAACGCCTCTTATGTTTGTCTGTATCATGCGCTTGACCGCGTTGTTTCCGCCGCCGCCTACGCCGACAACCTTAATATTTACATTGCTATCATAGCTGGTATCAAAATCGAATTCCATATTAAGCACTCCATTATTATGTTTAATATTTATATATTAATATACAAAAATATCTATAAATATTTTATAATGTTTTGCCTTTAATTGCAAGTATAATTTTTAAAATAATAAAATATTCACAAAATGTTAACAATTTGCAATTCAAATACGGTTTTAAAATCAGGTCTC
>JBGVKA010000063.1:0-7846 GCA_045129715.1 Eubacteriales bacterium
CCTCTCTGACACGGGATATACCCCTGCCACCGCGCCACACGGCGCATCTATTTTCTCCGAAAATCCCGGAATTTTAAAGCTTGTTTTCCGTGTGAAAGCAATTTACACACGCGCGGCGGTGTCCGCCGTTCAGACTTATTATATTATAAACCGGTACAAATGTCAACAACTTTTCGGCAAAATACGATTTCCTTAATTAAATTTAAGAAAGTTATACAAAGCAGAAACGGGTATTTAGTGCAAGAGCACGAAAGGTGTCGCACGTTCCAAAAACACCGCAAAGCCCCCGTCAGTTGACTTTTAGGACTTGATTTTCTTGGGATTTTGTGCTAAACTATATCTTAGCGAGTCGAAAACGGCTCAATTTTTAACACGGGGTGCATTTTGATGAATAAGACCGGTATAGTTTCGATATCGTTCAGAAAATATTCGAAGGAAGAGATCGCGGCGGCAGCCAAGGCGTCCGGGCTCGACTGTATAGAATGGGGCGGTGACGTTCATACCCCTCACGGAAACATTGAAGAGGCGAAAAACACCGTCAAGATCACGCACGGGTGCGGACTTGAGGTCGCGGAATACGGCTCCTACTACGTTATCGGACAGAGTGACGAGGCTCTCTTTACCGACGTTCTTGCCTCTGCAGAGGCTCTCGGAACGAAGATGATAAGAGTCTGGCCCGGAATGAACAGATCGAGTGACACCCTCACCACCGAGGAATACGAAGGCTACGTTGCCGACGCTAAGCGCATATCTGCTCTCGCGGAGGAAAAGGGCGTGACCGTTGCGCTTGAATGCCATCCCAATTCCCTCACCGACGAATACCATAACGCGTTGAGATTTCTCTCCGACGTCGGTGCCGACAACCTCAAAATGATGTGGCAGCCCAATCAGCACAGACCTCTTGATTATAACCTTGACTCCATCAAGGCACTTCTTCCTTATATCGTTGCGGTGCACGTTTTCTCCTGGGAAAGAAAGACTCGTCTTCCGCTTGACGCTAAGGCTTCGGACTGGAAAAAATACGTTGAGCTTCTTCGCGAAAAGGAGCTTAACTATATGCTCGAATTTATGCACGACGACAGAATAGAAACCCTTCCCGAGACAGCAAGGATCCTCAAGAGCTGGCTTGCATAAATCCGCAAAAGCAATGCACAAAACGAGCATATTCACCAAATTTGAAAACAATTGTTTACATATTTACCGATAAACATACAATTCATCTTAGGAGATACAAAAAATGAGAAGAGAAACAGACGATTATATTTCTAACTTCAAATACGCATTCATCGATAAATTCACACTCTTTTTCTCGATAGGCTTTCTCATCCTTAACCTTTTGATATTCTCGCTCGTTATGAGCGAGGCGAGAATGATCTCGCTCGTGCTTGCAGGCGCATTCCTCGTCTATATCCCCTTCGGATATTTCGACAAGGAGGACCGCATATGGCAGATAGTCGCCCGCGTGCTTGAGGTGCTCACCTCCGTTTCCCTCACGTTTGCGTACATTCTTCTTTTCGGAAAGCTTTGGCTCCTCTTTCTCCCCGTCCTTGAGATAGGGGCCGTTATCCTCTTCTACGTTTACGTTTACAAGCCCGCGTTTGAGGACGAGGTCTGATCCCGGGTACCGTGTGAGGTTTTCTCCGTTTTTGATCTATCAGAGACGGTAAAATAAATCAAAGGCTATGCCCGATACGAGCACAATATCCGTATCGGGCTTTTATTTTTTGAAAGAGAGCGCAAGATAATAACGCCCCGGCTTGCGTGAGTGCTAAAGGATAGCGCACGCTGTCGCGTGTGGCACAAATAATAACACGCGCGGGTATTGACTATTTTCAAAAAATCTGCTATAATACCTCACAAAGATAAAAGCTGCGCGCCCTCTCACGCAAGGATTTTTCACGCGTCTTGCACAGAGGGGCAAAGCACTCGCACACCTCACCCCCGAAAACGAAACGGTAAAAGCTTTATACCGCAGGTGTAAAGCAAGCTGTCGCGTTTTCACCGCTCGCGTGAGCCTCTTCTCTGAATACGATTGATTCATCAGTAAAGCAAGCTACCGCGTTTTCACCGCTCACGTGAGCATAAAGACACTTTTGCACATGATCCCCGATACCTACGGGCTGACTCTTAAAAGGAGAGAAAAATGGAAAGAAACAATCTTAAAGGATGGCTATATCTTCTGCCGGCAGTACTGTTTCTCGGCGTGTTTATGATATATCCCCTAATTGACGTTCTTATATATTCCTTCGAGGAGGGATATAATTCCGCATCGCAGACGTTCTTCGGCATCGGCACGTACAACTATTCCTACGTTCTTCACGATCCGTATTTCCTTGCGGCACTCAAGAACACCTTCATTCTCGTTATAATCACCGTGCCCGTCTCAACTCTCCTCGCGCTCGCGATATCCGTGGGACTTGCTTCGATAAAGAAGCTCCGCAATCTTTTCCAGACCGTATTCTTCCTTCCATACGTTACCAACACCCTTGCCGTCGGTCTCGTTTTTATGATACTCTTTGCAAAGACGGAGTACACCGACGGTCTTGTAAATATCATACTCGGCGTATTCGGTATGGACCCCGTTGACTTTATCAACGGTCCGTATGCGGCAAAGATGCTCGTGCTCTGCGTTTACACGGTATGGGTGGTGCTTCCCTTCAAGGTGCTCGTTCTGACGAGTGCTCTTGCATCGGTGCCCGAGGATTATTACCACGCGGCTATGATAGACGGCACACCGAGGTGGCGCGTATTTTTGAGAATAACGCTCCCCTCCATCTCTCCTATGCTCTTCTATCTCATCATCACCGGCTTTATCGGAGCCTTCAAGGCGTACAGCGATGCCGTGGCTATCTTCGGAACTCAGCTCAACGTAGCGGAAATGAACACCATCGTCGGCTACGTTTACGATATGCTCTACGGTGACGGAGGAGGATATCCCTCTTACGCATCCGCGGCAGCTATCATTCTCTTCGTGATCGTTCTTACCATCACGGTCATAAACCTTATGGTAAGCAAGAAAACCGTTCGTCGATAAGGAGGGCAAAATGGAAAACAGCTTAACAACGAAGCAAAAGCACTCCGAGATAAGAAAAAAGACGCTGAAGGCTCTTACCTATGCAGGTCTTGGCTTCTGGGCACTCATAGTTCTCTTCCCGTTCTACTGGATGATACTCACCTCATTCAAGAGCTACGGCTCGTACAACGCGGAGAGCACGCCGAAATTCTTCCCGACCTCACCGACTCTTGAGAATTACAAGACCGCATTTACCGCCGTCCCTCTCGGAGATTATTTCCTTAATACCTTGATATTCACGGTTCTGACGACGGCAATAATGCTCGCGGTAACGATCCTTGCCGCATTCGCCTTTGCAAGACTCAATTTCAAGGGCAAGAACATCGCGTTCACCGTCTTTCTCTCTCTTATGATGATCCCCTCGGAGCTCGTAGTCATAACGAACTTCGTCACGATAACGAATATGGATCTCAGAAACACCTTCTTAGGACTTATACTCCCCTCCGTGACCTCGGTATTCTATATTTATCTTCTTAAGGAAAGCTTTGCCTCGGTTCCCGACGAGCTTTACCTTGCCGCTAAGGTCGACGGCACCTCGGATTTCAAATATTTATGCAAGGTATTAGTGCCTATGTGCGCACCCACGGTAGTCACCGTAACGATACTCAAGATAATCGAGTGCTGGAACTCGTATATCTGGCCCCGCCTTATCACCGACGATGAGGATTACTATCTCGTTTCGGGCGGAATACAAGCGATCCGCGAGGGCGGCTTCGGACGAGAAAACATCCCCGGAATGATGGCGGCGGTCACCGTCATTTCCCTGCCCCTCATCATCCTGTTCCTCGTCTTCCGCAAGAAGATAATGGCAGGCGTTGCAAGAGGAGGTACCAAGGGATGAGAAAATTGATATCGGTATTGCTTATTTTATCCGCCCTTATATCACTCCTCAGCCTCACCGCGTGTCACGGAAGCACCGACAGAGTGCGCTTCGAGGTTCCCGAGACCTTTGACGAGAAGAAGGAGATAGAGATATCCTTCTGGGCGAAGAACGACACCAACTTAGCTCAGGTAGCAATATACAACAAGGCTATCGAGGATTTCGAGAGGATATATCCCAATATCAACGTAAACCTTGAGCTTTACACCGACTACGCGCGAATTTACGAGGACGTTATAAGAAATATCTCGACGAATACCACACCGAACGTATGCATAACCTATCCCGACCATATAGCAACCTATATGCAGGGTGACAACGTGGTCGTGCCTCTCGGAGACCTTATGAGCAACAAAAAATACGGTCTTGGCGGCAGTGAGGTAAAATTCGACTCTCCCACGGAGAAGGAGATCATTTCCAAATTCCTTAACGAATGCTATATTGACGGAGATTATTACGCGCTCCCCTTCCTTCGCTCGACCGAGGCGTGCTACGTAAACAAGACCTACGTTGAAAAGCTTGGATACACCCTTCCCGACGAGCTCACCTGGGACTTTATATGGGAGGTATCCGAGGCGGCACTCGCAAAAAACGCCGACGGCACCTACAAGGCGAACGGACAGAAAACGCTTATCCCCTTCATATATAAATCCACCGATAATATGATGATACAGATGCTTGAGCAACAGGACGTGGAGCTTTCCACCCCTCAGGGTGACGTTCTTCTCTTCAACGACAGCACCGACGGTATCCTTAAGGCTATTGCGGAGCACGCGGAGAGCCGCGCCTTCTCGACCTTCAAGATCTCAAGCTATCCCGCGAATTTCCTGAACCGCGGACAGTGTATCTTCGCCATCGACTCCACCGCAGGTGCGAGCTGGATGGGAACCGATGCTCCCAATATGGATATTGCAGAGTCGGAGATCGTCGATTTTGAGACCGTCGTTAAGGTCATTCCCCAATACGACACCGACGAGCCTAAAATGATCTCTCAGGGTCCCTCGGTGTGCCTCTTCAACAAAGAGGATCCCGACGAGGTGCTCGCATCGTGGCTCTTTCTTCAGTTCCTTCTTACGAACGACGTTCAGATATCCTACGCACAGACCGAGGGCTACCTTCCCGTTACCTCAAAGGCGCACGAGAGCGCAGAATACCGCGACTATCTTTCAAGAAGCGGTGAGGATAACGACCTCTATTACAGTATAAAGCTCGACGCTACGAGACTCGTTCTCGACAATATCGAAAACACCTTCGTTACCCCCGTCTTTAACGGCTCCGCATCCGTAAGAAACGCCGCAGGACAGCTCATCGAGGAGGTAGCAAAGGCGGCGCGAAGAAAGAAGACCGTTGACGACGAGTTTATAGAAAAGCTTTATGCCGAAATGACCTCTCTTTATAAGCTTGGAGAGATCAACCGCGATCCGTCGACCATCGTAAAATACGATTCTATGCCGAAAGCATCGATAGCTCTTATATCCGTAATCAGTACAACTTGGATATGTATCGGCGTGTATTTTGCAGTAAGAATGGTGAAATCGCGGAAAATGAAGCGAAAACCTTGACTTTTTATAAAAAAAGTATATAATAAAGGTGATAGATTTTAAATCTATAAATCAAAGATCTAAAACAAAAAGAGGAAAGAAAAATGAAAAAGCTGATCAGCATTCTTTTGATTCTCACGCTTGCGTTTGCCTTTGTTTCCTGCAAGAAGGACGATAAAGACGACGGTTCGAACCAGAACAACAACGGCAACACGAACACAGGCAATGAAAACAACAATGGAAACAATAACGAAAACCAGGGCGGTAACGAAAACGAAAACACCGCTAAGGCTATGACCTACGCAGAGTATGTCGCCGCAGAGGTTGACACCGAGGTTATCATCGAGGCTTACGTTCAGGCTCACCAGTCCTGGTGGAACAACAAGGTAACCGTTTACCTTGCAGACCGCGACGGAGCTTACTTCGCATACGAAATGGCTTGCTCCGAGGCTGACGCCGCAAAGCTCACCCCCGGCACCAAGATCAGAGTTACCGGATACAAGGCAGTTTGGGAAGGCGAGATCGAGATCACGGACGCTACCTTCACCTTCGTTGAAAATGCGGACACCTACGTTGCTCCCGCAAAGAACCTCACGAACGTTCTCGGCACCGCTGATCTTATCAACTATCAGAACCAGCTCGCATACTTCAAGAACCTCACCGTAAAGAGCATCTCCTACAAGAACAATACTCCCGGTGACGATATCTACGTTACCTTCACCAAGAACGGTGCAGATTACGATTTCTGCGTTGAGCGTTACCTCACCGGTCCCGAGACCGACGTTTACAAGGCGTTCGCAGAGCTCTCCGCAGGTGACGTTATCACCGTTGAGGCGTTCGTTTACTGGTACACAAACGCTAACCCCCACATCACCAAGATCACCGAGGCTAAGTCCGAGGGCACCATGGTATACGCTGAGTACGTTGAGGCAGACGTTGACGACGAGGTAGTTATCGAGGCTTACGTTCAGGCTCACCAGTCCTGGTGGAACAACAAGGTAACCGTTTACCTTGCAGATACCGAGGGTGCATACTTCGTATACGAAATGGCTTGCTCCGAGGAGGATGCCGCTAAGCTTACCCCCGGCACCAAGATCAAGGTTACCGGATACAAGGCAATTTGGGAGGGCGAGATCGAGATTACGGACGCTACCTTCACCTTCGTTGAGGGCGGCGAGTACGTTGCTCCCGCAAAGGATCTCACGAGCGTTCTCGGTACGGACGATCTTATCAACTACCAGAACCAGCTTGCTCTTTTCAAGAACCTCAGAATAAAGTCCATCTCCTACAAGAACGGTACTCCCGGTGACGATATCTACGTTACCTTCACCAAGGACGGCAAGGATTACGATTTCTGCGTTGAGCGTTACCTCACCGGTCCCGATACCGATGTTTACAAGGCGTTCGCTAACCTCGTTGCAGGTGACGTCGTTGACGTTGAGGGCTTCGTTTATTGGTACGCAGGCGTTAACACCCACATCACCGCAGTTACCAAGGTCAAGTCCGCAGGTGCTATGACCTACGACGAATATATGTCGGCTGACATCGACGATGAAGTAGTTATCGAGGCTTACGTTCAGGCTAATCAGTCCTGGTGGAGTAACAAGGTAACCGTTTACCTTGCAGACCGTGACGGTGCTTATTTCGCATACGAAATGGCTTGCTCCGAGGCAGACGCTGCTAAGCTTATCCCCGGAACCTTGCTCAGAATCACAGGCTACAAGGGAGCTTGGGAGGGCGAGATCGAGATCATGGACGCTACCTTTACCTTCGTTGAGGGTGCTGATACATACGTTGCTCCCGCAAAGGACATTACCGCATACCTTGGCACCGACGAGCTTATCAACTATCAGAACCAGCTTGCTTTGTTCAAGGGACTTACGATCAAGAGCATCTCCTACAAGAACGGCACTCCCGGTGACGATATCTACGTTACCTTCACCAAGGACGGCAAGGATTACGATTTCTGCGTTGAGCGTTACCTCACCGGTCCCGACACCGAGCTTTATCAGGCGTTCGCTACTCTCGCAGCAGGTGACGTCGTTGACGTTGAAGGCTTCGTTTATTGGTACGCAGGCGTTAACACCCACATCACCAAGATCACCAAGGTTGGTTAATTCCTTTAAAAGATAAACCGCATAGGTCGTTTTATAAGATCATTTTTCGACCGATCTTGCGCTAACAAAATAACAATCCCCCCGGTCAAACCGGAGGTATTTCATTTTCGGGTAAAACCCTAAATATTACCGGCTACGCACAAGTGCGTTTTAGATTGGCCTGCCAGCCATGCATTTATTACGTATACCCCGCTTAAGCGGGACTAAACCAAAGCCTCCCTTGTGTAAAGGGAGG
>JBGVKA010000064.1:0-6828 GCA_045129715.1 Eubacteriales bacterium
GTGGAGAATGATATCACCCGACGGAAAATCCTCGCGTGAGGGCAAGATCGATATAGAAACTCTTGATTTTGCCTCGGCAAAAAGCGCGCGCTACGGCTTCTGCTGTCCGAGTAATCCCGAATACCGCGAGTTTGTGTACGGGCAGATAGATGAAATGCTTGAATTTTTCGATGCCGATGCATTTTTCTTCGATATGCCATTCTGGCCCCACAACTGCTACTGTAAGCATTGCCGAGAAAAATACATTCGCTATACGGGATACGAAATGCCCGAAAAAATACGCAATGATACTCCGGAGTATTACGATGTAACGGCATTCAAATATAAGGCTATGGGTGAATTTATACAATCGGTAACCGATTACGTAAAGAAGAAGCGTCCCGATATGCCCGTCGAGCATAATTACGCGGTGTCTATAGCAGGACCCTCTGACCGTGGATGCGGAGAAGAGGTGAACGCGGCGTGCGATTACGTCAGCGGAGATCTTTACGGAAACCTCTATAATCATTCATTTGCTTGCAAGTATTTCAGGAGCGTGAGCAAAAACCAACCGTTTGAGCAAATGTTTTCACGTTGCAAGCCGGCACTTTGGATGCATACCCTTACAAAAACTACGGATGAAATGAAGACTGCGCTCGCCGTAACGATGGCGCATCACGGAGCAACTCTTGTGATCGATGCAATAGATCCCGTCGGTACGATGGATGAAAGGGTTTACGATAGGGTAGGAGAGGTGTTCAACTTCCAAAGACCTTATGAAAAATATTTCCGCGGAAAGTGCATCGAAGATATAGGAATTTATTACGGAACAAGGAGCCGTGTAAACAATGATTTACATAATAGCAGAGAATGCTGCAGAGTTCTCTGCGAAACACTTATTCGCGCACACGTTCCTTTCGGAGTTACGGGAAGCGTTTCAAAGCTCGATGAATATCCCGTTATTCTCGCGCCCGTTTTGTCAAAGCTGGAAGAAAAAGATAACGAAAGACTTATAAAATACGTTGAAAACGGCGGTATTCTCTATCTGAGCGGATGCGGTAACAGAACACTCGTTGAAGAGCTAACGGGCAGCCGCTTTGAAAAGATCGCCGAAGAGAGAAATCTCTATATTTCACCGTCGGATGAGAGTGTCGGGCTTTTTGGCGGTTTTACGAAAAAATATCCGCTCACTTTCGTTGGGGTAGCACCCGTTATTAAAGCGGGTGACGGTTGTAAGGTTCTTGCAACGCTTACGTTCCCGTACACTAAGCCGAATGACGTAAAATTTGCATCAATACACTCAGATCCTCCCGGCATAGCATCGACCATACCTGCCGTTACCGTAAATACGTATGGAAAAGGAAAGGTGATATGGTCCGCCCTGCCCATAGAGGTTATGGAGTATGCAGAATACAGGGAAATATTACTGAATATTATAGGATCCGTTTCAAAACAGGTATATTCGGTTTATTCGAATGCTCCTTACAACGTTGAAATAGTAAGCTATAAAGACGAAAACGGATTTACCGTAAACGCATCCGTGCTTTGTGAAGAAATTAGATCCACACCCGTTTTGCCGTTTGAAATACGCATAAAAACGGAGTTCGAGCCAAGGAGCGTTCGGTTGTTGCCGGGCGAGGAGGAGATACCCTTCTCATTCGAGGGCGGTTATACGGTATTTGAAACACGAACGCTCAACATCTTTGATATGTATAAAATCGAAATGGAGAAATAAATATGACGTTAAGTGAAAAGCTCTTAGAGGAGGGAGGGGGGATCCTTCGTTTAAAACCCACCTGGGTTCCCCGTGCATTCTGTAGACCCGGCAAAAGAATCAAGCTTCACCCCGACGATTATTATGTTTTGGGGCTTGAAAGGGGCGGCATTGACGAAAGATGGTTTGCTTCGACTACGTGGGCAGAGAACGGACCGGGGACTCCGGAGGACGAAGGTCTTTCATACGTTGTGTCAAAGGACGGTAAAGAGCAGAGGCTTCTGCGCGATGTCATTGCCGAGCTGAAGGACAAAATCATAGGTGATCTTTGGGATAAATATCACGGCTGGCCTATGTTTTCAAAGTTTTTTGATAATGCAGGTCCGCTTCCTCATCATATACACCATCGTGACGAGCACGCGGCAAGAGTGGGTGCCGAGGGAAAGCCGGAAATGTATTTCTTTCCCTCGCAGTTAAATAACCATAACGGTGAATTTCCTTTCACCTTCTTTGGACTTAAACCGGATTGCCAAAAGAAAGATATAAAAAAATGCCTTGAAGATTTTAACAAGGGTGATAATCACCTGCTCGACTATTCTCAGGCATATAAAATTGAGCTTGATACGGGCTGGGACGTCCCTCCGGGAGTTCTTCACGCACCTGCAAGTCTTTGCACGTACGAGCCACAATTTGCAAGTGACGTTTACGCTATGTATCAATCGGTCCTTCTCGGAGGACACGTTGTTTCGGAGGAGCTTCTTTGGAAGAATTGTCCGCCCGAGGAAAGAGGTAATTTCGATTATCTCATCGACGTTATCGATTGGGAAAAGAACGTCGATCCCAATTTCAGCAAGAATAGATTTATGAAGCCTGTTATAATCGATAAAAATGACGATTATACGGAGGAATGGATCTGCTATAAGTGTCCTGTTGCATCTGCCAAGCGTCTGACCGTATATCCCGGCAAAACGGCGCTCATACGTGACGAGGCAGCGTACGGATTTATTTTGCTTCAAGGCAGAGGCAAATTCGGCAATTGGGAGATCGAAACACCTACTCTGATAAGATACGGTGAACTTACGAACGATGAATTTTTCGTAACGGAAAAGGCGGCAAAGGAAGGGATAATGATAACGAATACATCCACGACAGAGCCAATCGTTATGCTCAAGCATTTCGCGGAGAATCCCGAGCTTAATAAACGTTTCGCTTTTTCCTCGGTTTCGGATTCTTGATACCCCGGTAACGCCCCCGTCTAGGAGCTTACCAAGGAAAACCGCCATATTCATGAGCTTGAAAGCGCAAAGTACAAAAAGCCCCTCGGCAAATTGCCGAGGGGCTTAAGCTTTAGATATGAATGCTGATTTTAATATCCTTCCACCGTGATGGGCGCATATGATATTCGGGATGCCTTTTTTTCATATACTCCATCGCGATTTCTTTAGTTATTGTAAAATCAGCGATTTTTATCGTTTCGTTATCTTTACTTTCTCTTGTCCCCATACAAAGGCAATCAGCCTCAAAAATACAAAACCAATTTTTCTCCCACCCATAGGTTTGCCACCATCAACACTAATAACAGTTCTATTCAGCTAGAAGCGTGTTTTTTTACACAACTTAGTTCTATTCGGATTGTATGGTAATTCGTTCTATGTGATACGTTAAATCAATATTGGGAAATGAAAAGTCTTCTCCTACTTTCTTTCCTAATATAAACTTTTGAAAAGGTCGTTTGATTAAATCGACGATAATGGAAGTTTTTTTACCATTTTCTATTATGTGTGCATTTATCGTGCAACCGTCAACTACTTCTTCAATATCTACAATATGATTTTTCTCGGTGCTTTGCAATTCTTTCGATTGCGATATGTGTGATGTATATTGAGGTTCGTTTTTCGTATCGATGGGATATGTAGACGAAATTTTTTTAAAGGTTCTAACAAATGCATATTTTGAATATACCTCTTCCATTCTTGATGTTTTGAGAATATATACACCATAAAAAATATATTTTCCGCTCCTGGTTTTAAAAAAACAGACACGTGGTATAAAGTCATTTGTATTAACTTCTTCGGTATCAAACCAAACTTCTTTTATTGTGTTAGAATCAACAATTATATTGAACCAATTACGTGATTTATTAAAAGTTTCTATTAGACTGTTATGTGCGAGCATCCACACACTGTAACCTTCCACGGTAGCATTTGTTGCAAACAACTTTTTCTGTTGAGCAAAGTTGCCTCTAAGTGAACGCTTGAATTCAAATAAATCACAGCAAGCATCGTAAGTATCAATAGCCTTGGTTCCAACACTAAAACCATAGTCTAGGGTTTGATTTTTATAAGAGGCATCCATTGATAAATCTCCTTGTTTATTTGTTTTATATAATATACGACATAAAATTATAAAAATACTTTTTTATGGCTGTAATCGTAGAAAACAAAATCAATAACAAGTACAAAAGACCCTCATCCGAGAAACCTCGAACAAGGGTCTATTGTTATTCTGTTAGAATATTTGTTTTTGTCCGAACCACACTAATTGGGTGTGTATTGGAACAATATTTTTTTAGACTGAATTAGTCCTTAAGAGCTGCCTGAGCTGCTGCGAGTCTTGCAATCGGAACTCTGAAGGGCGAGCAAGAAACGTAGGTAAGGCCGATCTTGTGGCAGAATTCAACAGAGGAGGGATCTCCACCGTGCTCACCGCAGATACCAACGTGGAGCTCGGGACGAACCTGCTTACCAAGGGTAACAGCCATGTTCATGAGCTTACCAACGCCAACCTGGTCAAGCTTAGCGAAGGGATCGTTCTCGAAGATCTTGGTCTCGTAGTAAGCATCGAGGAACTTACCGGCGTCGTCACGGCTGAAGCCGTAGGTCATCTGGGTAAGGTCGTTAGTACCGAAGCAGAAGAACTCAGCCTCAGCTGCGATATCGTCAGCGGTAAGGCAAGCTCTGGGGATCTCGATCATAGTACCAACCTCGTACTTAAGGTCGGAGCCTGCTGCTGCGATCTCAGCGTCAGCGGTCTCAACAACAACCTTCTTAACGTACTTAAGCTCCTTGATCTCGCCAACAAGGGGAATCATGATCTCAGGAACAACGGTCCAATCGGGATGGTTCTTCTTAACGTTCATAGCTGCACGGATAACAGCCTTGGTCTGCATAGCAGCGATCTCGGGGTAAGTAACAGCGAGACGGCATCCACGGTGACCCATCATGGGGTTAGCCTCGTGGAGAGAATTGATGATGTCCTTGATCTCAGCAACGGTCTTGCCCTTAGCCTCAGCAAGCTTAGCAATGTCAGCCTCTTCGGTGGGAACGAACTCGTGGAGAGGAGGATCGAGGAATCTGATAGTAACGGGGTTGCCCTCAAGAGCCTCGTAAAGAGCCTCGAAGTCGCCCTGCTGCATGGGAAGGATCTTCTCAAGAGCAGCTTCTCTCTCAGCAACGGTGTCGGAGCAGATCATTTCACGGAATGCATCGATTCTGTTGCCCTCGAAGAACATGTGCTCGGTACGGCAAAGACCGATACCCTCAGCACCAAGCTCACGAGCCTTCTTAGCATCCTTGGGAGTATCAGCGTTGGTACGAACGCCAAGCTTACGATACTTGTCAGCCCAAGCCATGATTCTTCCGAAGTAGCCGGAAATAGTAGCGTCAACGGTAGGAATAGCACCGTCGTAGATGTTACCGGTAGAACCGTCAAGGGAGATAACGTCACCCTCGTGATAGGTCTTGCCGGCAAGAACGAAGGTCTTGTTGTCTTCGTCGAAGTTGGAGATAGCGGAGCATCCGGAAACGCAGCAAGTACCCATACCACGAGCAACAACTGCAGCGTGAGAGGTCATACCGCCACGAGCGGTAAGGATACCCTGAGCAGCCTTCATACCCTCGATATCCTCGGGAGAGGTCTCAAGACGAACGAGAACGACCTTCTCGCCCTTCTCGTGCCAAGCCTTAGCGTCCTCAGCAGTGAATACGATCTTACCGCAAGCAGCTCCGGGAGATGCACCAAGAGCCTTAGCGATTGCCTGAGCGGTCTTGATAGCCTTTGCATCGAACTGGGGGTGAAGAAGAGTGTCAAGGTTTCTGGGGTCGATCATAAGAACAGCCTGCTTCTCATCGATCATGCCCTCGTCAACGAGGTCACAAGCGATCTTAAGAGCTGCAGCAGCAGTTCTCTTACCGTTTCTGGTCTGAAGCATATAAAGCTTACCGTGCTCAACGGTGAACTCCATATCCTGCATATCTCTGTAGTGGTCCTCAAGGATAGAGCAAACCTTAACGAACTGCTCATAAGCCTCGGGGAACTTGTTAGCCATCTCTGCGATGGGCATGGGAGTACGAACGCCTGCAACAACATCCTCGCCCTGTGCGTTGGTAAGGAACTCACCCATGAGCTTCTTCTCACCGGTAGCAGGGTCACGAGTGAAAGCAACACCCGTACCGCAATCGTCACCCATGTTACCGAATGCCATTGCCTGTACGTTTACTGCAGTACCCCAAGAGTAGGGAATATCGTTGTCACGTCTGTAAATGTTTGCTCTGGGGTTGTCCCAAGAACGGAAAACTGCCTTGATTGCGCCAAAGAGCTGCTCCTTGGGATCGGTGGGGAAGTCGGTACCGATCTTAGCCTTGTACTCAGCCTTGAACTGCTCAGCGAGCTCCTTAAGATCAGCAGCGGTAAGCTCTACGTCGAGAGAAACGCCCTTCTCTTCCTTCATCTTGTCGATAAGCTCCTCGAAGTACTTCTTACCAACTTCCATAACTACGTCAGAATACATCTGAATGAATCTTCTGTAGCAGTCGTAAGCCCATCTTTCATTGCCGGACTTCTCAGCCATAACCTTAACAACGTCTTCGTTAAGACCAAGGTTAAGAATAGTGTCCATCATACCGGGCATCGAAGCTCTTGCACCGGAACGAACGGAAACGAGAAGAGGATTCTCAAGATCGCCGAACTTCTTGCCGGTGATAGCTTCCATCTTCACGATGTTCTCCATAATTTCTGCCATAATAGCATCGTTGATCTGCTTGCCGTCCTCATAGTACTGTGTGCAGGCCTCAGTAGAAATAGTGAAGCCCTGGGGAACGGGAAGACCGATACCGGTCATCTCAGCGAGGTTTGCA
>JBGVKA010000065.1:0-3208 GCA_045129715.1 Eubacteriales bacterium
CGCCTATCAGCGTTGACGGTGAAAAGGCTGTAGCCGATCTTGCTGAAATGATAAAATGCAGAACCGTCTCAAGCAAGAATAAGGAGGAGGAAAACGGCGAAGAATTCGAGCGTTTTAAGGCGCTTCTTCCTTCCGTTTTCCCCGAAATATATAAAAATTGCAAGTTTTCCGAGGTCGGAAGAAGAGGATTGCTCTTCAGATTAAAGGGTGAAAGCTCCGATGCCCCTTCCGTTCTTATGGCACACTACGACGTTGTTAGTGCCGAGGAGAGCGAATGGACTCACGGTCCGTTTGACGCTGTGATTGATAACGGATTTTTGTGGGGGAGAGGTACGCTTGACACGAAGGCTACCCTTAACGGAGCAATGCAGGCACTTGAAGCTTTTATAAAGTCAGGCAAGACTCCAAAAAACGACGTTTATCTCGTTTTTTCGGGTGACGAGGTGGTCAACGGCGGTTCTGCATGTGCTATCGTTGATCTGTTTAAAGAGCGCGGAATAGATCCCTCCGTCGTGCTTGACGAGGGCGGAGCGGTCGTAAACAACGTTTTCCCCGGAGTATCTTCTCCTGCGGCTCTTATCGGAATTGCGGAAAAGGGAATGCTGAACGTTGAGCTCTCCTATACCGCAAGCGGCGGTCACGCCTCCGCACCGAAAGCAAAAACTCCCATCGGTTCCTTGAGCCGTGCTTGTCTCGACATCGAACGAAAGCATTTCAAATTCCGTTTTACAGAAGCATCATCACCTATGTTTGACAACCTTGCAAGACGCTCGAATTTCTTCTACAGAATGATATTTGCAAATTTATGGTGCTTTTCACCCATTTTAAACGCTATTTGCAAGAAAAACGGAGGAGAGATCAACGCTCTTCTCAGAACCACCTGTGCATTTACACAAATGGAGGGCTCGCGCGGTATGAACGTGATCCCCGCAAAAGCAAGAATGATAGCAAATCTCAGAATTCTCCCCGGAGAAACCATGGATAGCACGCTTGAGCATCTCAGACGCGCCGTCAAGGATCCCGAAATAACCGTAACGAAAATAGACGGTATGGATCCATCGGTCGTATCGGATACGAAGTCGGAGGGCTTTTCTAAAATCGCTACGGCAATCGGTGAGGTATGGTGTGATGCCGTTGTTTCACCTTATTTGATGTTTGCTTGCAGTGACTCTCGCCATTGGGGAAGAATATCGAAGAACGTATACCGTTTTTCTCCTATGCTTCTCACACCCGAGGACAGAGCTACTATACACGGCAACGACGAAAGGATCTCGCTCGACGCTATCGTAAAGATCGTAGAATTCTATACGAGACTTTTAGAATTACTTTAAATATAAAAACGAGCGGAGCACGTTCACATTAATGACGGCTCTGCTCGTTTTCTATTGCGTTTTAATCGATATTATACCAAAAGCACTACGCCTTGTTGGTAACGGCCTCCTGATGCCTGCTTTCAAAAACGAGTCTCTCGTCAGAAACACCGATAAAGATCTTCAAATTTTCATATTTGTTATTTAGAAGGATGTCGGTTATTTTATTTTCGATCTCGTTAACTATGAGTCTTGATATCGGTCTTGCGCCGAAGCCTATCTCCTCGCCTTTTTTCGCAATATAATCCGCGACCTCGCTATCAAAATGAAGCTCCACCCCTATGTGATTCAGGCGTTGCTTAAGCGTTATCATCATTTTTTCGGCAATTTTTGATAGAGTTTCACTCGAAAGGCGCGAGAATGGAATTATTTCGTCTATCCTATTTATGAATTCTGGCTTTAAAAATCCCTTCAGCTTTTCGGCAGTCTTGTTTATTTTTGCGCCTTCGCCTGCCGTGATAAAGCCCGGAACACCGTTTTTATCAAGCCCATCTGCGCCTATATTCGACGTCATAATTATAAAGGTGTTACGAAAGCTTACCCGTCTGCCCGTAGAATCGGTCAAAACACCCTCGTCCATTATCTGAAGCATAAGATTCTGAACGTCGGGAGATGCCTTTTCTATTTCATCAAAAAGCACTACCGAGTACGGATGGCGACGTATCTTCTCGCATAAAGCACCGCCCTCGTCGTATCCAACGTAGCCGGGAGGCGAGCCTATCAGCTTCGACACCGAATGTCTTTCGCCAAATTCGGACATATCAAGCTTGATAAGAGATTCCTTACCGGGAAAGACGGCTTTCGCAAGGGAATAGCCGAGTGCCGTTTTTCCAACCCCACTTTCTCCGATAAACAAAAATATTCCCTTAGGTCTATTGGGATCGTTGATCCCGACCTTGCTTCTCAAAACCGCTGAAGTCAAAAGAGATACCGCCTTAGGCTGACCGATAACGCTCGCGGAAAGCTCACCGTAAAGCCTCTCGTAGCTTTCGTCATCTCTTACCTCACTTACGGGTATGCCCGTGATTTCCGTAATTATCTCCTTGATATCGTTCGCCGTAACGTATCTATTTTGCCCGTCGTCCTCTTCGTTTTCCCTCATAAAATACAATTCCTTCAGATATCCATTTTCGATCTCATGTAATTTTTCAGCCAAACCGAAGTCCTTGTTTTTAACGGCATCCTCCTTTAGTTCTAAAGTCTGCCTTAGTTTTTTATCCGTTTCTGCACTTTTTATGTTATTGCTATGCCTTACGTTTATCTTAGCGCACGCCTCGTCTATTATATCGAGTGCCTTATCTGGCATGCGTCTGTCCTGAATATATCTCTCAGACAGATCCACAGCACTCGTTAAGGCATCGTCGCTTATTTTGACCATATGATGCTTCTCGTATTTTTCTCTGAGATTCATCAAAATATCAAGAGTTGCGCTTCTGTCGGTTTCTTCTATGAGCAGTGGCTGAAACCGTCTTTCGAGGGCAGGATCCTTCTCAATATATTTTCGGTACTCGGAAAGCGTTGTCGCTCCTATGAGCTGAATGTTGCTTCTTGCGAGCTCAGGCTTTAAAATGTTCGCGGCATCTATTGCCCCCTCCGCCGATCCGGCACCTACTATCGTGTGTATCTCGTCGATGAACAGTATTATGCTTCCGTCCGATTCCTTGACCTCGTTCAAGACCGCCTTGAGCCTTTCCTCAAATTCGCCTCGATATTTTGCGCCTGCTACCAGCGCACCCATATCAAGGGAAAACAGCGTTCTGCCTTCGAGATTATCGGGTACGTCGCCTCTGACTATTCTCTGCGCAAGCCCCTCTGCTATTGCGGTTTTTCCAACTCCC
>JBGVKA010000066.1:0-2032 GCA_045129715.1 Eubacteriales bacterium
ACGTCGCGCTAATGGGTTTCTTTTTTTGGCTTTTGGCGTTAATTTTGAATTAAAACCACAATAAATATTAATTTTTGTCTGTTTTGTCTGTGGCTTT
The DNA here is from genome assembly GCA_045129715.1 of Eubacteriales bacterium. Lineage (GTDB taxonomy): Bacteria > Bacillota > Clostridia > Oscillospirales > CAG-272 > UBA1740. The sequence goes on from JBGVKA010000066.1 coordinate 98, forward strand.
GTCTCACAATTGTATAAAGGATATGGTAAAATGTTTACGTGAGAAGTACATTTAGAAATACTTTACCGTGCCGTTGTTCATATTTCCGCGAGTGGAAAACATATTTCTATATTCCTTCGGCGTGCGACCGGTGACCGATTTGAACTGACGGTGGAAGCTTCTTTCACTTCCGAAGCCACATTCGTAGCATATCTCGAGTCCCGTTTTATCGGTTTCGTAAAGAAGATATCTCGCTTTATCAACGCGGATATTCGCGATAAGAGTGCAAAGATTCGTCTCAAAAATGTCGGATATGCATTTTGAAAGATAATTGGGATTATATCCGAGCGCCTTTGCGATCTCAGGGAGCGTTATCTCATCTGTAATATGCTCTCTTATGTAGCTTACTATCGCGGTTGCCATCTCGTTCTTCGCCAAGCTTTCGCAAAGCTCGACCTCGTCAAGAAAATCGCTGAGGATAAGGTATATACAGCCCTTCATATCGAAAAGCTCCATGTCGCTTTTTGAGAATATTCTGTCGCGGAACATCGCGAGAGTCGATTCCTTCGGGGTGAAAACGGCGCGCGTTCCGACTTTGTTTTCGGTCTTATTGAAAAAGTCGGGGATCATATACGGTGAGAAAACGAAAATCGCGAGCTTGTTCGTTTGAGCAGAGTCGTAGCTATGCGCCTGGAATGGAAAAACGAAGGCGGCGTTGCCGGGCTTCAAAACCTCCGTGCGTTGATCTACGGATATCGTGAGCTCGTTTTCAAGCGGAATTACAAGCTCCGCAAACTGATGCATATGCTTAGGATAAACGTATCTTTTATTCAAAAGCTGAAATCTGACGACGCGCTCGTTGCTGAAATTCCGGCTCTGGACCAATGTTTTCATACCTGAGCTCCCCCTTTCGTTCTTTGATTAGATTGTAATGTATTTTTCGCATTTTGTCAATATCTTTTTAAAAACTTTCGCTCGTATATATTTGGCGTTGTTATGTGCAAATGCCGATTTATATAAACAATTATTTACATAAAGGAGAAAAACAATGAAGAAAAGCAAAATCTTAGTTTTGGCTTTGACTCTTATGCTTCTTGTCGGAGTAGTATTCGCTACGGTTGCGTCGGCTTATACTCACGCAAATTCGGCAAGCGGAAAAGATCTTGCATCGGATAGCTGGATAGCGGCTCCCGAGAAGGCTCTCGTAAAGTGTCAGGGCAGTGATTGTGATCACACGGGCTGTGACTACGTGTATTCGTTCGCGATAGTCGGAGATACCCAGAATCTCAATTACATCGATGCGCAGAACTACACTGCGGCAAAGGCGGAGAATTCCGCTCTTACCTACGCAGACTTTACCTCTGCACATATGCGTACTCTTTATAACTGGATCCTCAATAACAAGGACTCCAAGAATATTCAGTACGTATTGGGACTCGGAGACATCACTCAGTCCTTCAACACTACTCAGACTTATTATAACGACGAATGGCCTCTCGCTAAGGAAGCTCTCTCGCTCCTTGACGGTGCTCTCGGTTATTCTCTCGTAAGAGGAAACCACGATATTTCCTCCGGCCTCAACGCTCAGTTTGGCGTTGGTACTACTTATTACAACGATCTTATGGCTCTTGCGGCAACCAACGATGCCGAGGGCAGACCTATGGCGGCATTCCGCGATGCTAACAAGATCGAGGACTCCTACCGTAAGATCGTTACTACTAACGGCGATAAGTACATCATCTACACGCTTGAGTACTATCCCACCGAGGAGACTGTTGCTTGGCTTAACGAGACTCTCAGTGCAAACTCGGATTACGATGCAATAATCACCCTTCACTCCTTCCTTAACAGAGATGCTACCTTCGTTAACGAGTTCGAGACCACGACTCCTGTGGAGGATGCGGTGAACAGTAACTGGAAAGAAACCGCTACCGGCGGTAACGTTGAGCCCAAGGA
>JBGVKA010000067.1:0-5735 GCA_045129715.1 Eubacteriales bacterium
CTCAGCCTTAAGCGTACGGTAATTGATCGTTTCTGCCTTGGTTACCTCACCGAATGACCACGAACGAATGGTATCGGGAGATGCAAGACCTATTTTGATCGAATCAAACGCATTTCTTTCCATATATTTTTATATCCGGGCATCCCTTGCGGGATGCCGTATCCCTTCTAAAAATTATTCTTCGTCAGCTAAATCGTCAAACGAATCGTCGTCTGCCGCGAAATCGTACTCGTCATCGGCAAACTCGCCAAGAATATCGTCGAGAAGCTCGTCGTCGCCGAACTCTTCATCGTCCTGAACGTCTTCATCCTCGGCATTTTCCTTTTCAAGATCTGCCGCACGGTTGACCTCGTCGATGGTTGCATATGCAGGAGCGTCCTCTCCGTAAACCTCGGAAAGCTCTATCTCCTCACCCGATTCGTCAAGAACGTGAATATCAAGACAAAGCGACTGAAGCTCCTTAACGAGAACCTTGAAGGACTCGGGAATTCCGGGAGTAGGAATGTTCTGTCCCTTAACGATCGCCTCGTAGGTCTTGGTTCTACCGGTAATATCGTCAGACTTAACGGTAAGTATCTCCTGAAGCGTGTAAGCTGCGCCGTATGCCTCGAGAGCCCAAACCTCCATTTCTCCGAAACGCTGTCCGCCGAACTGAGCCTTACCTCCGAGAGGCTGCTGAGTTACGAGCGAGTAAGGACCTATAGAACGAGCGTGGATCTTATCGTCAACAAGGTGGTGGAGCTTGAGGTAGTACATGATACCAACGGTTACGGGGTTGTCGAAGGGATCGCCCGTACGTCCGTCGTAAAGCGTTACCTTACCGTCGATAACCTTGAGAGACTCGCTCTTCATAAGGTTATGAAGCTTCTCATCATCGTCAACTATTTCCTGATCAACTCTCTGAAGATCGGGCTTACCGTCCTCGCGGATGACCTCCATAAATACGGCCTTACCGCGAACGCTTTCGCCGGGTCTTATATCTCTCGTGTATTTAGCCTGGCGAAGAAGCTCGAGAATGTCGGTCTCCTTAGCACCGTCAAATACGGGAGTCATTATCTTAATGCCGAGCTTACGGCAAGCGATACCGAGGTGCACCTCAAGAACCTGTCCGATGTTCATACGGGAAGGAACGCCGAGGGGGTTAAGCACGATATCGAGAGGAGTACCGTCTGCAAGGAAGGGCATATCCTCGGGAGGAAGAATTCTCGAAACGACACCCTTGTTACCGTGACGGCCTGCCATCTTATCTCCGACGGAGATCTTTCTCTTCTGAGCTACGTAAACTCTTACGACCTTGTTAACGCCGGGAGCAAGATCATCGGAGTTGGTGCGGTCGTAGATCTTAACGTCTACGACGATACCGGACATACCGTGAGGCATTCTGAGGGAGGAATCCTTAACCTCTCTTGCCTTCTCACCGAAGATAGCGCGAAGAAGTCTTTCCTCGGGAGTAAGCTCGGTCTCACCCTTAGGAGTAACCTTACCTACGAGGATATCGTTAGCGCGCACCTCGGTACCGATCCTTACGATACCGTCCGCATCAAGATCCTTAAGAGCGTCGTCACCAACGTTGGGGATCTCTCTTGTGATCTCCTGAGTACCAAGCTTGGTATCTCTTGCTTCGATCTGGAACTCTTCAATATGGATAGACGTATAAACGTCGTTACGAACGAGGTTTTCGTTAAGAAGAACTGCGTCCTCGTAGTTATAACCCTCCCAGGTCATAAATCCGATAAGAGCGTTCTTACCGAGCGAAATCTCTCCGTTCGAGGTAGCGGGTCCGTCTGCAATAACCTGTCCGGCTTCAACGCGGTCACCCTCGCTTACGATAGGACGCTGGTTTACGCAGGTACCCTGGTTGGATCTCTTAAACTTAATAAGGTGATAGGTATCCTTCTTACCGGAGTCGGTATAGATAACTATCTCGGAGCCTGCAGCACGCTCAACCGTACCGCCCTCCTTACATACAACGACCGTACCCGAGTCAACTGCAGCCTTGTATTCCATACCGGTTGCAACGATGGGAGAGTCGGTCATCATAAGCGGAACCGCCTGCTTCTGCATGTTCGATCCCATGAGCGCACGCGTGTTATCGTCGTTCTCAAGGAAGGGAATGCATCCTGCGGCAACGGATACCGCCATCTGAGGACATGCGTCCATAAGGTCAACCTCTGTGGGAGCAACCTCAATGAACTCAGTCTTGTATCTTGAAATAACTCTCTTGTTAACGAAGTAGCCGTTCTCGTCGAGAGCCTCGTTTGCCTGAGCAACTATGTTTCCGTCTTCCTCGTCAGCGGTGAGGTAAACTACCTCATCGGTAACTCTTCCGGTCTTCTTGTCTACGAGACGGAAGGGAGCCTTAAGGAATCCGTAATCACTGATCTTAGCGTAGGACGCAAGATAGGAGATAAGACCGATGTTGGGACCTTCGGGAGTTTCTACGGGACAGATCCTTCCGTAGTGAGTATAGTGAACGTCACGAACCTCGAAGGACGCTCTGTCACGGGAAAGACCGCCGGGACCGAGAGCGGAAAGACGACGCTTGTGAGTAAGCTCTGCCAAGGGGTTGTTCTGGTCCATGAACTGAGAAAGAGGAGATGAACCGAAGAACTCTCTGATAGCGGTAGCTACGGGGCGCGTATTGATAAGGGTTTCGGGACGGAGATCCTCGGTATCGTTTACCGACATTCTCTCGGTTATGTTCTTATACATCTTCGACATACCGATTCTCATCTGGTTCTGAAGAAGCTCGCCTACGCAGCGAAGACGTCTGTTACCGAGATGGTCGATATCGTCCGTAGTGCCGATGCCGTGGCAAAGGCAGAACAGATAGTTGATCGAAGCGAATATATCTTCCTTGGTGATATGCTTGGGAGCAAGCTCTGCCATTCTCTCGCAAACCTCGTTCTTGATGAAGCGCGTGCGAGCGTCACCAACGAGACCGTCGTTATCCGCCGCGGCAATGATCTCGTTAAGAACAGCATATCTTACCTTCTCACCGGACTTAACGCCACAGTCGGAGAGATCGTATCCGAGAACGAGCTCGGGACGAACGGTATGGTTAGAGAATACCTTGACCTCCTTGCCAAGCTCGGTCTTAAGGTATACCTCGTTGGTAAGGCTGTCCTCAATAGCCTCTGCAAGCTCGCGGGTGATGATAACGCCCTCTTCGGGCTCTGCAACGATCTCACCGGTAAGCTGGTTAACTACGGGACGCGCAAGCTCGAAGCCCGCAATTCTAGAAGCCAAGGAAAGCTTCTTGTTGTACTTATATCTACCAACGGGAGCAAGGTCGTATCTCTTGGGATCGAAAAGAATTCCGTTGATAAGGTTTTCAGCACTCTCTACAACGGGGGGCTCGCCGGGACGAAGTTTCTTGAAGATCTCCTTGAGAGCCTCATCTCTGTACGAGGAGTTGTTCTCCTCTGCAAGCTTTCCGCACTCATCCTTTGCAAGAGTCGCGATAAGTCCATCCTCCTCACCGAACATCGCAAGGATAGCATCGTCGTTATCCTGACCGGGCACGGAAAGTGCGCGGATAAGAGTGGTGATGGGAAGCTTACGGGTCTTGTCTATCTTAACGTAGAAGATGCCCGCAAGGTCGGTCTCGTACTCGAGCCATGCGCCTCTGTAAGGAATTACGGTTGCGGTATAATTGTGCTTACCCTGCTTATCCACGTCATCCTTATAGCATATACCGGGAGAACGAACGAGCTGAGAAATGATAACTCTCTCTGCGCCGTTAATAACGAAGGTTCCGTTATCGGTCATAAGCGGGAAATCGCCCATATAGATCTGAGCGGTCTTCAGCTCTCCGGTAGCCTTGTTAATAAGTCTTACGCCCACCTTGATGTGAGTATCGTAAGTTACGGCTCTGTCCTTACATTCCTCTACCGAATATCTGGGATTGGGATCAATCGTAAAATCGGTAAATTCAATAGAGAGGTTGCCGGTGTAATCCACAACGGGAGATACGTCCTTAAGAACCTCCTTGAAGCCCTCTTCGAGAAACCATTTGTAGGAATTCTTCTGAACTTCGATGAGGTTGGGCATTTCCGTTGCTGCTTCAATCTTGGAAAAGCTATGTCTGACGTTTGTGCCAAGCTTCCTGGGTTTAAGCATCATAAAAAGAATCACTCCATTCTTGAAAAATTACAAATTCCATCGCCGCGATTTTCCGCTATAATAAATTAAGGAACGAAAAACCAAGCAAATTTGTGTATTTTGCCGTTTTTTTCGTATGCATTTCCTGAAAAAAGGCATAATACACCCATAGTTAGCGATTATAATGCATTTTAATATTATAACACAAAAGCACTGTTTGTCAAGTGTTTTTTGAAAAAAAGTTTATTTTTTTATTTTTTCGACTTTTTACAGGCAAATATATGCTAATTCAGGGCAGAATGCTTTTACTTTCAAAAAACTGCCTTTTCTTTTGTTGAACTTTAACAAAAATGAAAAAACGAAGGTATTCGAATGAAATCTACCTTCGTTTTTACCGTTTTTTCGGTTGTTTGTGTTAAAGCACGGAGCCGAAAACGGCTCAAGATTGCTTTTTTGCAACAGGATTTACGCTCAGCACGTTTTCTTTCCGCTCGAGCATCGCTTTTACGTCCAAAAGACAGTCGTGAATAGTGAATCCGACGGTTATGTAATGTGCCTCAAGCTTGACGTGAGCATCCCTGAGGACAGACTCCGCAAGAAGCGTAACGGACACGTCGTTTTCAGACGGAAGAGGATTTCCCGACGGATGATTGTGGGCGAGAATAACTCTTGCCGCCTTTCTTCTTAAGGCTATATCCGCCATCTTTCTCGGAAGAAACGCCGAGGAGTTGACCGTGCCCTCGGTGAGAAGGTCGGTGCTTATCAGCTTTCCGCTCTGACTGAACGAGATCATATAAACGCTCTCAACGCTCAGGTGGAAAAGGAGCGCGCAAACGTACTTTTCTATTTCGGATGGCGAATATTTGCGCCCCGGCTTGAATTCATCGGTAATGCGCCTTGAGCTTATTGCCGAGATAAGCGAGATAAATTCCGCGCTTTGCTCGGAGCATCCCGAGAGATTTCTTAATACGTCGGAGCTTGATGAGGCTATATCCGAGGTCGAGACGAATGCAGAAAGTATCCGCCTCGCTTCGTCCTCGGCTTTCTCGCCGGCGACGAACGAAAGAAGCTCCTCAAAATACTTTGTTTTATCAGTCGAGCACATTTTGTGACTCCTTTTTACTGCGAAGGAATTCCGCTATACGAGGCTTCTGTGCGAACGCACTTTCTATGTGGTTCATAAAGCCGACGTAACGCGAGCCCGACACTATGTAGTGCTCCGCGAGAAGAACTCCGATATTTCCGAGAGATTTCTGTATCATATTGGTGGTTGCCCTGTCTCCCTCGGAGGGACAGAGCGGACCGTACGGATGATTGTGAGCGATGACCGCTACGGTAGCTCCTCTTTTGAGAGCCGCATCCATATATTTGTTGCTTTTGACCGCGGCTGAGGAATGGTCGCATTCGTACAGCTCGTCGATGCCGAGAAAATGCATATCGTTATCGAAGCTTAAAAGTATCTGAACGTACTTATCACGCCTTGCAAGATAATCCACCGTGAATTCTCCGAGAACGTCGTATTTCTCAAAGCGCGATGCGGATCTTCCGCCGTCACTCAGGAAGAATGCCAACGCCTCACCGGACGCCATTATGAGATCCGCAGTCTTGCTTCCGACACCCTCAACGCTCAT
>JBGVKA010000068.1:0-35633 GCA_045129715.1 Eubacteriales bacterium
TATCGGAATCGAGTAAAGCTCGTTTCCGGCGTGTATAACGAGAACGTCCTCGTTTTCTGAGTTTTTGTAAGAATAAAGACCGTTGACCTTCTTTTTGCAATCGTATATTTTTCGGTAACCGGGAATGCTTTCGATCGTATTCGCACCGCCTCTGTCGTAATCGCGATACATATTTTCCGCATACGAGAGACGGTTAGGTGATATGCGCGAGCCGTTTTCGGAAAAATCAACGCCCTTGAAATCACTGTAGATAACGTTGTATTCCGATGCCGACGAATATTTTTTCGAGGAAGAATAACTCATGTTGCCCACCCCGTAACGTCGGTATAGGAATTATCCTGAGACGGCGAATAGGTCATCGAAATGCGCCTTGCCTCGCTTCTGTAAACGCTCATATAAGTCTCTGCCTTTTCGGGATCGTCGTCGAGGTGTACGAAAAACGAGGTCAGAAGCGGTAAAAGGTGCTCCGCATAGGGAGGGATATCCACGCTCTTATCACCGCCGTCCACGCTGACCTCCTCAGGCATCGGTCTATAGGTGATAACTACGTCTCCGACGAACTCGTCGGGAAGGGTTACAGAGAGTCCGTCACTGTAGGCACCGCGTATCAGTCCTCCGAGCGCATCCTTCGGCGGTGCACTTATCATCAGCGGACGGCTTACGTGATCGCTTAAGCTAAAGCTTTTCTCCGAGCCTTCGGTAACGCGGATGCGTACTCTTTTTTGCGGTCCGATCTCGCCGAAGATCATTTTCAGTGCACGGTTAACGCTGAAAACGAATGCATTCTCAAGCCCCTCCGAGCTATCAAAGCCAAGCGCGTAAACCTCCTTTAAAAGTTGATTTAATGTCACTTTTTTATCCTTTCTTTTTAACCGAGACCGTCACGGATAACCGTGGCGGCCTCGGAATTTTTTACGGAATTAAAGCGCGCTTGCTCCCTCTACCGCGGTAGCACTGTCTACCGCAAGGAGTATGTGCTTGTAGGTTCCGAAGCCTACGCCGAAACGGCATCTTCCGCCCCATACGTAGTTACCGGTGTGGTGATCCACCCAGTTTGAAACGGTAAGGGGAACGCGGTTGAAGAACATATTGCCCGAGAGGTTCTTGTTTGCCTCGGAGGACATTATCATAACTCTGTCGTCCGCGGTCTGCCAGTTGGGCATAACGATGATGTTCCAATTGCCGTACTGAAGGTTTATGTCGTTGTAGCCGTTGCCGAGCGCACCCTCGGAGCCGCAAACCTTCTTTGCGACCGCCTCGGCTAAGGGACGGTTGCCGGGAAGAACGATGGTGTCCGCGGTGTAGCCGAGGACCTCACCGTTTTCGTCCTTCATATTACGGATCTTGACGGCAAGCTCGCTGAGTGCCTCCTCAAACGCACCGGTGCTTGCACGGCGGTTGTCGGCACCTGTGGAGAATACGTTGCCCCAGAAATAGTTGGACTGAGTGCCCTTGGAGTCACCGATGCCGTAGCTGTGCTCGGAGGCAAAGAGGGGAAGACCGTCGGGGGCGGTGAGATCGAGCTTTGCCTTGGCAAAGGTACCGCTGAGCGAGGTACCGGAGCTGAGAGCGTACTCGCAGATCTTGTGCATGGTCTTGTAATAAGCGCGAGTGAAATTCTCGGCTCTGCGCTTTGCATCCTGAGCCACACCGTAGTTGGCATCCTCCATCATCTCTGCGGTGATGGTGAATTCCTTCATAAACTGAATGTGCTCGATGAACTTGCGGTAGGTCTCGGAGATGGTGTCGTTTTCCGCACCGCTGCCCTCGGGTGCCGCACGGAATACGTCAAACTCGTTCTGACCGACGATGGTCTCGCCAAACTTTCCGCTGCGCTCAACGTTGAAGAGCCAGTCGCAAATGCCTCCCTTCTTGGTCTGCATATCGCTTTCGTGCTCGATGACCATCTTGATGGGAGTTTCGAGCTTGCCTATCGCACTGTTTGCGAGGCCGGATGATTTAGAATAGATTATCATATCGTTTTCTTCCTTTCGATCAATTAAAATTTAACGGTAAGCTTGTCACCGATATCGGTTGCGCCCATAAGGTCCACTATAGTGGCAACGCCTGAGCCGGTGTTTGAGCTGACGGTTACGGCACAGCCGTCCTCGTCGGTTGAGATAGTGACCTTTTCGCCAACCTTGAGGTCGGTGGGATCGTCGTCGACGGTGGTTTCGAAGAGCATATTGGAGTTGACCTCGTAAACGACCGCGAGATCTTCATCGTAGTTTGCGTTGCGGATCGCAACGTGGGTGGGCTTGGTCGTTGCGGCGCAGGGATAGAGAAGTCCCTCTTCGAGAATGAGAGCCTCACCGATCTTTATCTCGATGCCTGCGGATTTTCCGAGGATCATGGGCTCGGGTACGTTTACACCCGAATTCTGAATTTTAATAAGCTTAAACATTTTTTATCCTTTCTTTATCTTGAAACTTTTTTGTAGAGCTTCTGTATTTCTCTGTCGGAAAGACCCGAGAAAAGCTCTCTTGCCGCCTCAAGCTCGCTTGAGGAGAGTATGCCCGAGGGAGCGTTAGCACCCTTGGGGACGGAGCTTCTCAAATGGCTCCTGTTATCGTATCTGTGAATAGGCTCGTTCGTAGCCATATACGCCTCACGGGGCGTTAATCCGAGATCTCTCAGCGCGGCGTAGCGGAACGGATTCTGAAGCTCCGTAATGCTTTCGATATCCTTTAAATGAGGGAAGAGAGTGCGAAGCTCCTCTAAATCCTGTTTTTCAATCTCGCCGTAATCGACGGCATCGGTCGAGCCGACCTCCTCGCTCTCATTTTCATCATCGGCACCGTTCGTTTCCTCGTAGTTAGCCGCAGCGGTGTCCACCGCCTCCTCAGGCGTGTCCGAGCCGACCGTCGAGCCGTTGACAGTCTCGGTGTTCTTTTCCAACTCTTCCATACCTTAACCTCTCTTTGCTCTTAAATCGTTTGCCGTGGTTTTGGTAGCCTTGGGCTCGTTTTCGCTTTGCTTTCTGGGTGCTTCGATCTTGCCGCCCTTGTTCGTTGCGTAGGGTGAATATTTAGTGTTTTTCATAGGTTATCCTTTCTTATTTCTTTGCTTTTGATTTTACGTAGGTGTAGTATTCTCTTGCGCTCATTCCCGAATAGCTCGTTATTTGCTCGTCGGTCAGTGCACGGATAGCGTCGTAAACGATCTTGGCGCATTCGTCGTCAAGTCCGAGCGCACGGGCGTATTTCTTTGCCTCGTATGCACTGAGACGGTTCTTTTTTGAGAAGTTTATCGCCTTTACCGTGACGTTTTCCTTAGCCTTTTCAACGCCTGCCGTAGCGGTGGCGTGAGCAAGCTCCTTTGATACGCCGGCGTTTATTACCTCGGAATAAGCGTTCTCAAGGCTTAAATTGTTGTCCGTGCTTATCTTTTTGATAAGGCTCTCGGAAAGCTTCGTCTGCATAGCCTCGTAATCGGAAAGATACGCGGCGTAGCCTGAGCGGTCGGATGCCTCGTCACGCAGGAAATTCTCGTGCGCCGCCCCAACGTCCGCCCCGTACTCCGCACTTGCACGCGATCTGAGGTAATCCTCGTACCCCGAGGCGTTGAGTCCCGCATCCATCAAGCCGTCTGCCAGGGCTCCGTAGTCGGTATCCCGAAGCTTCTGCTTTACTGCGGCATCCTCAAGCGCGGCGCGGTATTTGTTCTTGGCGGACGAGCCGTTCTTGGAAACGTAGGTGGCGTAGCTGTCGGCAGCGTTTTTGTTAAAAAGATTTTTGCGCTTTTGTTCAAGTGAGCTCATCGTAGCTATCTCCCTTCTTCACGATCTCGGAGAAATATTCAACGTTTTCTCTTGCGTGAGGATAATGCGCTCGCTCCTGGCATTGCCAATAGCGGAGCAGGGTGTGAGGTGCCGAGGGATCTCCGAGCGTTCCCGATTTGAGATTTTCGAGATTCTTTTCCCAAAGTGCCTCTCTCTGATACTCGGTTCCGGCGTTATGGTCTACCGAGAACAAGTAGGAATCGTCGTATTTGAAGCTTCCGTCCGAGTTGTCGAATATCAAGAAATCGTAACGGTTAAAGCATTCGTTATGCACTCTGCCGTAAGCATCCTTGTAGGAAAGAACGCGGGGCTCGTCGGCAAACGCCAGATAGTGCTCGAAGATGATCTTGTCAAGCGCGGCGTAGGCGGCGTAGCGCATCTTTCTTTTCGATTCAAGACGTCCGCTTGCCTGCTGTATCCTGAGTCTTCTCGCAACGCCCGATTCGTTCGCGTATTCACCGATGCCCTGATAAGCGTCGGAAATACCGAGGATCCTTTTTGAATGGGTGTAAAGCCTTTCTGCCTCCTCGATATCCTGAGATATATCGGGCGTGGTGTCCACCTTTCCGTACTGTGACATGCTTTCGCCGGGCTTCATTTTGATAACTTGACCGAAAACGGAATTGTTTACGTTGATGCTTGCATCCTCGGGAACGACGGGTGTGACTCCCGAGCGCAGGAGCTTCTGCAATATTCTGGACTCGATCTTGTTTATCGCCTGCTGCTCGGGGCGAATGTATTTACAGTCGGATTGACCGAAAAGACTGTTTTCCGCCGAGGTGTTTTTTCTTATGACGATAGGGAATGATCTCGGTGTGTAGTAAGGGACCTTGATAGGTCTGTCACCGGTCAGGCCGTTCGATATCTCCTCGTAGTCCACGTTGACGGTGGTGAAGCTTCTGTGACCGACACAGTTGCACGCCGCCTCGTTCTGAAGACATCTTTTGCAAACTTTTGTTTTCCTTTTGTAGTAATTATCGATATCAAGGAGCACTAAGTCTCCCGAAAAAACGAACTGACCGATACTGCCGTTTTCATCCTTATAGAAGCAAACTATAACGTTTACGGTATCGTCAAGCGCATCGTATTCGTTATCAACGCTCTCTTCAAGCAAGAAGGAGTCCTCGGCACTTATGCCGTATCTTCTGATGACCTCAGCGCGAGTAGTCGAGAAGGTCAAGAAGCAGTACTCCATATCCTCAACGGAGTAAACGTTGGGCTGGGGAATAAAGTTTCGCGGTGAGATACAGTGAACGCGCACGCCGCCCGTAACCTCTCCGAAATCCTTCGCGCTGTCCCATTCCACAAACCAGACGCTGCCGCCGTATATGTAGGTGTAGCGTTCGTCAAGATCGTTGAGCTCGCCAAAGGGAAGCCTTGAGCGAAGCGAACGGCAGAGCGTTTCGACCGCGTGTGCGGCGCGCTCCTTTTCTTCGGAATAAACCGCCGCATCGGTCTTCGGCTGAGGTATCTCCGAGGATACCTGGCTCTCGATGATCTCGTAGGTAATATTGCGTATGGTCAAAGCGTTTTCCCGACTCCCGTCGATCTCGTAAGAACCGCGATACTGCGCCATGTTTTTGTCAAATTCGTCGAGTATATCGGAATATGCGTTTTTAGAGCTCTCGTAAAGGCATCTGTAGTGATCGAGCCTTCGTCTCTTATTTTTATTTACAGTGTTCAAATTGGTTCTCCGTATTTTTGCTTAAGATATTTTTTCTCATTCTCGTCCGCCGAGTTGTAATCCTCCCACATATCGCGTGTCCACACCGTTTTTCTGAGCTTCGTTACGGTCTCTGCGGGGCGCGTGTAGAAGATAGCAAATCCGCGCAGAGCATCGGGGGCGTGCGTTAATTCGTGCGGCTCGTTTGAGCAATCCGAGGGCCTCAGCTTGTCTACGGTGAGCGCGGGCAGACAGCGTATGAGCTCGGTGCAGAAGGAGAATATCTTCAGCCTTGCACCGAGGTGCGTGTCGCACAAAAGCTCCTTTATCGCAAGCCAGCCGGTCTCTCTGTCGTTTGAGGTCTTCGTGAAAACGACTCCTCGCTCGGCAAAAAGACTTGCCTTGGTCTTGCCCGTTTCCTGAGTCCTTGAAAAAAGATCGGGAGGCGCAAGCGTTGCGTATATATCCTCGTTTTTCGGAGTTCTTTCCGTGATGCCCGTCGCCGCCGCGCCTATCGGGAGATTTGACTCGCAAAACTCTCGGTAAACGTAGGCAACGCCGTCGGGCGAGACCGCGATCCAAAGGCAAACGAGTCGGTCAAGACCGTAGTCGATAGTGCGGTACCGTCTCCATGACGAAGGGATCTCGAAGGGCTCGCAAACGTGCGCTTTGTGATTGAATTCGCTGAAATACTGTCCCTCGAAAATGTTCCAATCACCGTAAAGAAGTGCCTTTCTCTCCCTTTCGGGCAGAGCCATAAGTCTATCCTTATAATAGGGATCGGAGCTCATAAGAAAAGCGTTGTCATCGAGCAGGGAAGGGATAAAGATCCTTTTCATACCGTCCTCACCGATGAAGGCTTCTCCGTGTGGCGCGGGATCTATAAAACGCGCCTTTACCCAGCTGTGTCCAACACCACCCGGGTTGGTGGAGGACTTTATCTGCTTCGGGAATTCGTTTGCACCGCGGACTCGCGAGATGAGATAAACGTATTGCGCCTCTGTAAAGTGCGTGAGCTCGTCAAAGCGTATGCAGTCGTACTCGGCACTCTGATACTGATAAACGTCGTTTTCGGTGGCGCAGTACCCGAAATCGATTATAGAACCGTTTTTTAATTTTCCGGTGTGATTTGACGAGTTGAAGGTGTATATTTCTCTCGGAAAAAGCGCGAGGCTCGTTCGTATGAGAGATTTTTCAAGCTCGGAGAAGGTCCTTCTCAGGATAAGCTGCTTCGAGCCGCGGTGCTTAAGAGCGAAGAGTAGCGCGTCAACCATTTGGCCGTATGATTTTCCGCCTCCTGCCGCACCGCCGAACAGCACCTCCGATTCGTCGGCATCGATAAAGAGCTTTTGCTTTTTCGTAACGGTAAGATCGAGCTTCAACCCTCCACCTTGACCGTTACCGCGAGAGTCTTGTCCTCGTCGTTTTCGTCCTCTTCGCCGAGCTCGATGCCCAGAATGAATTTTACGAACGACGGATCGTAGCGACGTGTCAATGCGCAGTCTGTAAGGTAATCCCTTCTGATTTCAATGCAGTCGCGCCACGCTCTGTCAAATTCGGCGTGTCTTCTGTAGCTCTCAAGATCCTCAAGCGTCGTGCCTATGCTTCGTGCAAACTTTGAGAAGCTCGGCACCGAGGAGCAATCGTTTGCGGTGCTCACGAAATACGAGTACATCTGTCTTGGAAGCCCCTTGTCGTATTTGCTTTTCGTTTTCAAATTTAAAACGGTCCTTTCACAAGGCGCAGATTTCACGGATGAGATATCGATATGCGCTTACCGTAGCGGTTCTTCGCAAGGTGCTTGAACCGCCGTATCTCATCGGTGCTTTGGCGGTGGAGCTCTGTCGACCGAGCCTCTCCGCCATCGCCTTGCAAAACCATTATAGCAACGAAAATGCGTCTTGTAAGTATACTCCGCTTCCAAAAAACAAGGGTTTTGCACACCCTGTTTTTGTGCATTTTTCACTATGAAAATGGCCTAAAAAGGCATAAAAAAAGACCCTATGTCCATAGGACATAAGGAAGATTTTTTGGACTTTGTCTAAAAAATGAAAAATCTACATTTTTCCGTTCTCGGAATTTATCTCGATTTCGGTGTCGTTAAGAAAAAATCGCTCACGGAAAAAGAAAAAAAGGCCTCAGCGGAAAAGCGTTGCGCATTCTCCAAAAGAGACCTTTATATTAAATTTTACATTACTATTTCATAAAGCTCAAGAAGCTCTTCTTCTATTGCACTCTTGCGCTCCTCTATCTCTGCTGCGCGCACGTAGTTCGTTGCCGCCTCGCCGAAGAGCTCCTCCTCAAGAGCCTCGAGCTCAGCTTCAAGCTTTTCGATCTTTGCCTTCGCCTCGCGCTGACGCTTTTCCTCGCTTCTGCGCTCTGCTGCCTCGCGCTTTCTCTGCTCGTATTCCTGCTTTGACGAGGTTTCGGGCTTCGAGGCGAGAGCCTCTGCCGCTTTTTGTAGCTTTGCTTCCTTTGCCGCGGTACGAATGCGCATATATTCGGTGTACGCGTCGTCGTAATCCTCAAGAGAGTAATCTACGAGTCCGCGCTCGTTTTCTGTGTCAAGCTCGATTATGCGCGTGGCTATTCTGTTTATAAAATATCTGTCGTGCGATACCGCTATGATGGTTCCGTCAAAGGCTAAAAGCGCGTTTTCAAGAGCCTCTGCGGAGCCTATGTCAAGGTGGTTCGTGGGCTCGTCCATAATAAGAAGATTTACCTTCTTAAGCATAAGCTTTGCAAGAGTGAGTCTTGCACGCTCGCCGCCCGAAAGCACGCTGATAGGCTTTATTATATCGTCTGCTCCGAAAAGGAAGAGCGCGAGGACCGAGCGAAGCTCACCGTCCTTCTTGTCGGGATATTCGTCGTGAAGCTCGTCAAAAACGGTCTTGTTTTGCGAAAGTCCGCGGTTTTCCTGATCGTAGTAGCCGATCTTTATGTTATACCCAAGCGTTATTTTTCCGCGAGTGGGAGTAAGCATAGAGTTGATAAGCTTCATAAGAGTCGATTTACCGCAACCGTTTTTACCGAGAAACAGCACGCGCTCGTATCTTCTTATAAGAAAAGAAATATCGTTGATGAGGGGCGAGCCCGTGTAGGAAAACGAGAGGTCCTTGACGTCGATAACGTCACCTGCGCTCTCCTCCTCGGCGTTGAACGAAAGGCGTATATCCTTCGGGGGAGGCGGTGCGAGCTCTATCTTTTCCATTCTTGCGAGCTGCTTTTCCTTCGATCTTATCGTCACGAAATTGTGCTCTCGGTTGCATCTGCGCTGGAATTCTATATTTGCCTTGATCTTGGCAATTTCCTTTTGCTGCTCCTTGTATCTCTTTTCAAGAGAAGCCGCCTCAGCCTCCTGCATATCCTTCGTTGCGGTGTAATTTCCGTTGTAAAGCTTTGCGCCCGCGTACTGTATATGAAGAGTTTTATTGGTGGTCCGGTCAAGGAAATATCTGTCGTGCGAGATTATTATAACGGTCTTCTTGTACGTTGAGATAAAGCTCTCAAGCCAAGCGAGAGAGTCAATATCAAGATGGTTCGTGGGCTCGTCGAGCATAAGAACGTCGGGCTCGGTCGCAAGAAGTCTTGCCAAGGAAAGACGGGTGTACTGTCCGCCCGAGAGGGTGGATATGTTCTGCATAAGCAGAGCCTCGTCAAAGCCGAGTCTTAATAGCATGCTCTTACATCTTGAGCGGAATTCAAGACCGCCGTCAAGCGCGAATTTTCTGTTGAGCTCCGTGAGCTCCTCGGTCTTCTTTACCGCCTCGTCGTGCATACCGTGAGAGGAAAGAATGGATATCTCACTCTCAAGTGCCGCGATTCTTGCCTCTGCCGCCACAAGCGCGGGGAACGCGGAATACATATAATCTATGCATCTCGTTGCACCGGGCAGAGCGGTAAGGTCGGGGTTCTGCTCAAGACAGCCGACGGTGTATCCCTTTTGCAGATACACGGCTCCCGAGTCTGCCGAATACACGCCGGTTATTACTTTAAAAAGCGAGGTCTTGCCCGCACCGTTCACTCCGATAACGCCAACTCTGTCACCGTCGTTTACCGAGAACGAAACGTTTTTTAAAACGGTTTCCATACCGAAGGATAGGGAAACGTCGGATACCGATAATGCAATCATTTTGAATCCTCAAAAAAAGCGGGCGTAGGCTCCTCCTGCTAAAAGCGAAACGCCGTATGCCCGCATTATGTAAACAATTATTTTAATTTATAGCCTCGTTTTCGAGAATATCGAGAAGCTTTTTGAAATCACTCGGGAGATCTGATTCGAAGGTCATACGATCCTTCGTCCTCGGATGCGTGAGGGTGAGTCTTTTTGCGTGGAGTGCCTGACCTGAAAGAAGCCTTGCGTGAGCTTTTTCGAACTGACTCCTTCCGCCGCCGTAGACCGTATCTCCGAGAAGAGGATGCCCCGTGTGAGACATATGCACTCTTATCTGATGCGTTCTTCCCGTTTCAAGAACGAGCTTAAGGTAGGTTATTCTGCCGTATGCGGTGATGACCTCATAGTGAGTCACTGCGTTCTTCGCGTGTGCCGCGGGTGCGGTAACGACCGCCATTCTTTTTCGGTCAACGGGATGTCTTCCGATGGGAAGGTCGACCGTTCCCGAGTCGTTTTTAAAGCCACCGTTAACGAGCGCGTGATATTCGCGCACTATTCCGTGGTGCTCAAGCTCCTCCGAGAGTGCTCTGTGCGAAAAGTCGTTCTTTGCGCAAACGAGAAGTCCCGACGTGTCCTTGTCTATTCTGTGCACGATGCCGGGGCGCATAACTCCTCCGATTCCGGAGAGCGAGCCTCGACAGTGGTACAAAAGTGCGTTGACGAGCGTTCCCGAGAGGTTTCCTGCCGCAGGGTGAACGACCATCCCAGACGGCTTGTTTATAACTATGATATCCGAGTCCTCATAGACTACGTCAAGAGGAATGTTCTCGGGCTCAGCCTCGTATTCCGAGACCTCCTCAGCCTCAAAGGATATCTCGTCGTCCCTTTTGACCTTGTATTTTTTATCTATGGAGTCCGTGACGCCGTTTATCGAAACACGCCCCTCCTCGATAGCGCGGACTACCGCGCTTCGCGATTCTCCCGTAGCGGCGGCAAGATACGCGTCGAGTCTTGCGCCTGCGTCGTTTTCACTAACCGTATAAGTCATAATTAATTTTTGCCGCCGTTCTTTTCCTTGAGTTCCTTTGCTTCCTTTACGATGTCACGTACGAGGGCGAGAACGAGAAGTCCCGCACCGACGCATACGAAGGAATCGGCACCGTTGAAAACGGCAAAGTTTATAAGTCGGAAATCAATGAAATCTATAACGTACTGCAGCGCGATGCGGTCTATCATATTACCTATTCCGCCGGATATGATCATAGCTATCGAGATCTCGTAAAGCTTGTTTTCGGCAAGTCCGAGATAGAGATAGATGAGAAGACCGACTATCATAACCGTAGAGGTCGTCATAAATATCCAACGCTGATCCTTGAACATTCCGAATGCGGCACCGCGATTCTCAACGTAGGTGAGGTGAATAACGTTCTTGATTATCGGAACGGTATCCACCACGGAGAGAAATTTAACCGAGAGCCATTTCGTGATCTGGTCGAGAAATATACCAACGACGATGATTGCGGAATAAAGGATGTAGTCGCGCGCGCTTTTTTTGGTTATCTTAAGAGATGAAGCCATCTATTCTTACGCCTCTGTTTCGTCGGATACGTCAACGTCGTGAGGAGTTATGATGAAGGTGTTTGCCGCAACGGGATTGATAAATCCGTCGGTGGTATAGGTAACTCCGTTAAGGAAATCGAGCATTCTGCGGCAGGTGGGCATATCGAGAAGCTCGGTGTTGAGAACGACGGTGCATCCCTCGATAAGATGGTCTGCAATCTTGCTTACCTCCTCAAAGCCCTGGGGCTTAACGAGCTTGAATTTAATGCTGCTATCCTTCTCGCTTTCGTCTGCCTTGAGGGTAGAGCCGAGAGACTCGCTCTTCTGAGCCTCGTCGTCGTATGAATCGGTAAAGCTTTTGAAGGTTATTTCCTCCTCGGAATCCTGAAGTCTTTTGTTGAGCTTGTCTGCGATCTTTCCAAACATTGTTTGTTCCTCCTGTTATTTTATAAAAAGTCTGCGTCCGACTCGAACGAGCGTAGAGCCCTCTTCGATAGCAACTCTGTAGCTGTCGCTCATTCCCATCGAAAGAGTTGGCTCGTTACCGAAGCCGTATTGCGAATTTAATTTATCAAAAAGATTTTTCGTAAGACGAAAATATTTTCTGAGATCCTCGGGATCCGTAACTGCGGGTCCCATAGTCATAAGTCCCGAAACCGCGATTCCATCGAACTTGGATACACTTTCGAAAAAGCGCTCCGCATCCATGGGTAAGACTCCGCTTTTTTGCGGCTCCTCGGCACTGTTTATCTCGATCAAAACGGGAATCGCTTTGCCGAGCTTTTTTGCCTGTTTATCGATCTCCTTCGCGAGTGAGAGGGAGTCGAGCGAATGTATAAGCGTTGCCTTGTCGCAAACGAGCTTAGCCTTGTTCGATTGAAGCGTGCCTATCTGATGAAGCTCGGGAAAAAGCGCGGAATCGGTGAGAAGCTCTCCTCGTCTTTTGAGCTCACCGGGACGGTTTTCGCCTATAGCCGAAGCTCCGGCTCTTGCGAGAGCCAAAAGCTCCTCGTCTGTGCCGCTCTTAGTAACGCATACGAGCTTGGGCACGTTCGTTCCAACGCGCTCTGCAATGCTCGAAAGCTCGTCGTAAAGCTCTTTGAAATTTCTCTCTATATAGCCGTAATCAGTCATTGAAAATACCACTCGGATCACAAAATATATTTCTTTAACTACCATTAAAACTATGATCGGAGATCGAAATCTCTGATTTCGACGGCAAATCCATGATTTGCGAACAAATTTCAAACAGAAATTTGCCGATCAACGTTTCAATGATTTGGTCGCTAAAAGCTTTAGGGCTTTTAGCACGACTGAAAAAATTCAGTCGCGAAAAGGCGAGGTGCCTTTTCGACGTACCATAAATCATTATAACACATGCGGAGCCGTGATTTCAAGTATTAAATTAAATATTTGATAAAATAATAAAATCCTATTGATTTTACACGAAAAATTTGATATACTGTTAGGGTGAAATTAATTCGACTTTTCCGAGAGGTAGAGAGATGCATGAAAAAATAAGAGGCGCGGCGTTGCCGTCGGTGGGAGCCTTGTCGTACGTCGGTGATGCGCGGCATTCGCTTTACGTCAGAACCATGCTCGTCAAGCGCGGTATTTCGAAATCCGGCGAGCTTAACGAGACGGCTCTTCGTTACGTGACCGCCGAGGCGCAGGCGGAGGCGTTTGCCAAAATAGAAGATCTGCTCCTCGAGGACGAAAGGGACGTGTTTAAAAGAGCGTATAATTCGACTCATCTTAACAAGCCGAAGCGTGCTTCGGGTAAGGATTACAGAACCGCAACGGGATTTGAGGCTGTGATCGGAATGCTGTCGTTTATAGGCGACGAAGAAAGAATAGATTATCTTCTCGGTGTTGCTCACGGAGAAAACGGAGGAATAGAAAATGATACAGAAAATTAAAGGAACGATGGATATTTTGCCCGACGAAACTCCCCTGTTTCGTTATATTGAGGGCATTATGAGGGAGGAGGCCGAGAAATACGGCTACGGCGAGATAAGAACTCCTACCTTTGAGAACACCGAGCTCTTCGTAAGAGGAGTGGGTGATACGACCGACGTCGTTCAGAAGGAAATGTATACCTTCCAGGACAGAGACGAGGGACGCTCGATATCTCTTCGCCCCGAGGGAACCGCTTCGGTTGCAAGAGCCATAATAGAGAACGGCAAGTACGCCGATCCCATGCCTCTTAAATATTACTATATCATCTCCTGCTTCCGTCACGAGAAGCCCCAGGCGGGAAGAAGCCGCGAGTTCTTCCAGTTCGGAACCGAAATGTTCGGCTCCGAGAGTCCCGCATCCGATGCAACGGCAATTTCTCTTGCCGCCGCGGTCATCCGCCGCCTCGGTCTTAAGAACGTTAAGCTCCATATAAATTCGATCGGCTGTAAGGAGTGCAGACCTGCTTACCGCTCCGCTCTCGTTTCATATTTCGAGAGCCACAAGGAGAAGCTCTGCGATACCTGTAAGACTCGTCTTGACAAGAATCCCTTGAGACTTCTTGACTGTAAAAATCCCCCTTGCCACGAAATAGCGGTTGGTGCTCCGAAGACCGTTGAGCATCTTTGTGAGAGCTGTGAGGCTAAGTTCGATATGCTTAAGAAATCGCTCGACGCTATGGGCATTGAATACGTAGTTGATTCCTCTATCGTAAGAGGCCTTGATTACTACACCGGCGTGGTGTTTGAGTTCATTGCGGAGGGCATCGGTGCTCAGTCCACCGTTTGCGGAGGAGGACGTTATGACGGACTCGTTGAGTCTCTCGGCGGTCCCAGCCTCTCGGGAATCGGCTTCGGAATGGGCATTACGAGAATAATCCTCGCTATGAAGGATCAGGGACTTGATAATATCGTAAATCCCGCGCCCGTGCTCTACGTTGCATCTCTTGGCGAGCGCGCGCAGATTAAGGCACTTGAGATAGTTGAGAGACTTCGTGCCGAGGGTAAGATATGCGAATGCGATATCGTTGGCAGAAGCCTTAAGGCTCAGATGAAATACGCTAATAAGATCGGTGCAGAGTACACCCTTATCATCGGAGACTCCGAGATGGATGCAGGACGTGCGCAGATGAGAAATATGAAGGACGGCACTCAAACAGAGGTCGAGCTTGATAACTTCACCGTATAAATTACAATCAGAAGAGTGCTGTTACAAATCTTAATTTGCAACAGCCTTTTTTGTAAAGGATATGAAAATGACTGTGATAGCCTTTAAAACGCTATCAGATCGGAAAGGAACTGAAAATGCGAGATAGAAGAGACTTTCTTCCTGTGAATATGGCTGACGTGAGAGAGCGTAATTGGTCAGAGGTGGATTTCGTTTACGTTACGGGAGACTCCTACGTTGATCACCCCTCATTCGGCGTTTCCGTTATAAGCCGAGTGCTTGAGGCGGAGGGCTACCGAGTTGCTATAATAGCTCAGCCCGATTATAAGAGCACCGCGGATTTCACGCGCTTCGGCAGGCCCCGTCTTGGATTTTTGGTTACCTCGGGAAATATAGATTCGATGGTAGCTCACTACACGGTATCGAAGAAAAAGAGAAGCTACGATTATTATTCCGCGGGCGGAAAAATGGGTGCGCGCCCCGACAGAGCCGTTATAGTCTACTGTAACAGAATAAGAGAGGCGTACGGAGACGTTCCGATCGTTATCGGAGGTCTTGAGGCATCGCTCCGCCGATTTGCTCATTACGATTATTGGGACGACAGAGTCCGCCGCAGTATCCTCGTTGATTCAAGAGCGGATATTCTCGCCTACGGTATGGGCGAAAACATACTTATAAGAATAGCAAAGCTTCTCGACAAGGGCGTTCCGATCAAGAAGATCCGTGACGTGCGCGGTACGGTATATCTCGCCAAAAAAGGAGATAAGATAAATTACGAATACAACGAGACCTACGATTACGACGTTTTAAAAACCGACAAGGAGGCTTACGCTAAGGCGTTTGCCATGCAGTATAAGAACACCGACTCCGTAAGAGGAAAGGCGATAGTCGAGTACTACGGAGATAAGATGCTCGTGCAGAATCCTCCCATGCCTCCGCTTGAAAGAGAGGAGCTTGACCGCGTATATTCCTTGCCCTATGCAAGAGATTACCACCCCGACTACGAGAAGGAGGGCGGAGTTCCCTCCATCACCGAGGTCAAGTTCTCGATAACTCATAACCGCGGCTGCTTCGGTGCCTGCAACTTCTGTGCCATAGCCTTCCACCAGGGAAGAGAGGTGCGCTCAAGGAGTGAGGAAAGCGTTATAAACGAGGCTCGTCTTATAGCTGCGATGCCCGATTTCAAGGGCTACATAAACGACGTTGGAGGTCCCACGGCAAACTTCCGCTACCCTGCGTGTGAAAAGCAGCTTGAGAGCGGTGTATGTCCCAACAGAAAGTGTCTCGCTCCCACGCCCTGCAAGAATTTGCGCGTCGATCATACGGAGTATATGAATATGCTCGCAAAGATCGAAGAGATAAAGGGTATAAAAAAGGTGTTTATCCGTTCGGGAATACGCTTTGATTATCTCGTCTATGACGAAAGCGACGCCTTCTTCAAAAAGCTCGTGCGCGATCACGTTTCGGGACAGCTTAAGGTAGCACCCGAGCATTGTGCTAACAACGCTCTTATGATGATGGGAAAGCCGAGCATTGAGGTCTACGAGGCGTTCAGGAAAAAATATTTCGAGCTCAGCCGTGAGGCAGGGCTTGAGCAGTATCTCGTTCCGTATCTTATGTCAAGCCACCCCGGAACGACGATGAAGGATGCCGTCGATATGGCGGTATGGCTTAAAAAATGGGGTTATTCGCCGGAGCAGGTGCAGGACTTCTATCCTACCCCCGGAACGATCTCCACGGTAATGTACTATACGGGCATACATCCTATGACGGGAAAGCGCGTGAGCGTCACGACCGACTATCGCGAAAAGCAGCTTCAGCGCGCGCTTTTGCAGTTCTCAAGGCCCGAGAACGCAAATCTCGTGAGAGAGGCGTTGAAGATAGCGGGCAGAGAGGATCTTATCGGAAACGGCCCCGAGTGTCTTGTGAGACCTGCGTTCAGAGGAGTTGATAAGACCGCTACGGCAAAGCGCGGTGCCCCTCATTCCTTGCGCGGCGCGTCCTCGCCGTCGCAAAACCACCGCAAGACGAAGGGCGGTGCGGTAAGAAACGCGAAAAACGACGTGAAGAGAACGAAATCGGATAAGCTTCAGCGAGTTTTCGGTAAGGATGCCGAAAGAATAAGAAAAGAAGCGGATCAAATGGCGCGCAAAAGCTCGTCAAAATCGAAAAAACGCCGTTAAAGAGTAGTTCGTTCGTATAACTTACGAATGAAAAATACAAAAAATGAAGGCAGAAAAACGGACGGGCTTCTCCGAGTCGTATTATGCCGAAATGAGAGAAAACGCTTCAAAAAACGGAAAAAGGATAAAAAACGCACAGGGAGAAGTTTTCCACATTCTCCACATTTGAAAAGGTGGAAAACCCACCGTAAAGAAGAGCGCAAGCCGAAAACCCTTGAAGAATCAGGCTTTTTTATCCTTGGTTTTCCACTTTATCCACTATTTGCGGTGTGGAAAACGTTGAATTGCATTTTTGTGGCATCCTTCAAAAATAATTGAAAAGAATAATTGCTTTAGGGTGTTTTGAGGCTTGCACGGCTCCGCTTTTTACGAAGCGAAGAGACGGTGAGAACGAAAAACGTTGTACTATTTACGAATTTGTGCTTTTGGTATGTAAAAACGCATGAATTGAGGAGCGTTTATGGTGAATTTGAGCATAGAATATACAAATGCAAAGAGAGCACTTTTCGATAAAGTGTTCGAAAAGAGACTTAATAAAGAACAGTGCCGCGCGGTCTTTACCACTAAGGGACCGCTTTTGGTGCTTGCAGGTGCGGGAAGCGGAAAGACCACCGTGCTCGTAAACAGAATAGCGTATATTATTAAATACGGAAACGCCTATTTTTCCGAAGACGTTCCCGATACCGTAAGTGAGGAGACCGTTGAGGCACTTCGCGATGCACAAAGGCTTTCGGCAGAGGAGATCGAGGAGATACTGCCCGAATTTATAACCGAGCCCTGTCCTCCGTGGTCGGTGCTTGCCATCACCTTTACTAACAAGGCGGCAAACGAGATGAAGGAGAGACTTGCCTCGATATTCAAGCACGACGATCTTGCCGACTCTATCTGGGCGGGCACCTTCCATTCCGTATGCCTTCGCATACTCCGTAAATACGGTGAGCGTCTTGGATACCGTCAGGGCTTTTCCATATACGATACGGACGATTCGAAGAGAATGATCCTCCAGTGCATGAAGGATCTGGATATCGACGATAAAAAGCTTTCTCCGAAGGTGGTTCAGGGTGCCATAAGTCGCGCAAAGGACAGATTAACGCCCGCTTCGGAGTTTGAGCTTACCCACGATCCGCGAAGCCGCGACGTAAAGAGAATATACGAGCTTTATACCGAGCGTATGATGTATAACAACGCCGTCGATTTTGACGATATAATAATGCAGACGGTCGCGCTTTTGAACAACTATCCCGACGTGCGCGAATATTATCAGAACAAGTTCAAATACATACTCGTCGACGAGTATCAGGATACGAACTACGCTCAGTTCGTTTTGACCGAGATACTTGCCGCAAAGTATAACAATATTATGGTCGTCGGTGACGACGATCAGAGCATATACCGCTTCCGCGGCGCAACGATAGAAAATATTCTTAACTTTGATAAGACCTACCCAAAGGCAACGGTGGTGAAGCTTGAGCAGAATTACCGTTCTACCGAAACCATACTTGAGGCGGCAAACTCCATTATTCATAACAATGAAAAAAGACACAGCAAGAGTCTTTGGAGCGAAAAGGGGCGCGGTGATAAGATCACCGTCAGAGAGGCGGCGGATCAGAACGAGGAGGGAAGATACATTATCGACCGAATCAATCAGGGCGTCAGAAATCAGGGTAAAAAATATTCCGATTACGCAATACTTTATCGCATAAACGAGCTCGCGCGCTCGCTTGAGACGACCTTTGCCAAAAGCGGAGTTCCTTACAGGATATTAGGAGGCACGCGCTTCTACGATCGCAAGGAGATAAAGGATATGACCGCGTATCTTTCGGTCATCAACACCTCAAGCGATTCCCTGAGGCTTAAGCGTATCATAAACGAGCCTAAGCGAAAGATAGGTGCCACAACGGTCAGTGCGATCGAGGAGATAGCCTTCAGAGAGGGACTCAGCATGTACGAGGTCATGCGAAGATCCTCGGAATACGTTGCGCTTTCAAAGAGTGCGGATAAGCTTATAGCCTTCACCGAGATGATGGACAAGATCGCGAGCGAGGGCGGCCGTCCCTCAGAGATCATCGAAAAGGTCTTTGAGCGAAGCGGCTATGCCGATATGCTTATCGCGGAGGGCTTTGAGGGAGAAGGAAAGAGAGATAACGTAAACGAGCTTATAGCGGGTGCCCTCGAATACGAGAAGAGATGTGCGGAGAGTGATACCGAGCCTACTCTTTCGGGATATCTTGAGGATATCGCGCTCGTCAGTGACGTTGATAAATACGACGAAAATGCCGATGCGGTCGTTATGATGACTGTGCACTCGGCAAAGGGACTTGAATTCCCGATAGTATTCCTCGCAGGTATGGAGGACGGAATATTCCCCTCCGAGCAGAATATGAGGGACGAGGAGGAGCTCAGTGAGGAGCGCAGACTTGCTTACGTTGCGATAACGCGTGCCAAGGACAAGCTCTTTATAACCTACGCTAAAAACAGAATGATGTACGGCAAGACCGCATACAATATGCTTTCCTCGTTCGTAAGGCGAGAGATTCCAACCTCGCTTATTGAGAACGATATGCCTCGCCGCGAGCCTCCGAGGGCGGCGGCATCCCGGTATAGCTCGGGCGGTTACGCTAACCGCAGCTATCAAAGAAGCAATTCCGAGATCAACAGAGTTCCCGATTTTTACCGTCAGACTCAAAAGCGTGCGAGTGCATCCTCGTTTGGAATTGAACGCTTGGAGCCCGGATGTGCGGTAACGCACTCGATGTTCGGTGACGGTGTGATAGTCAGTGCGAAGGATATGGGCGGAGACATACTTTACGAGGTGGATTTCGCATCCTGCGGTAAAAAGAAGCTTATGGCTACCTTTGCCAAGCTTATGAAAAAATAATACGGTTTTAAAGAGGATAAACAAATGATAAAGGCTTGTCTTTTTGACCTTGACGGCACGCTTTTGAATACTTTAGCATCGATAAGATATTACGTAAACAGAAATATCTCAGGATACGGTATAAGAGCCGTAAGCGAAGCGGAGACGAAGATCTTCGTCGGAAACGGTGCAAGAGTGCTTATTGAAAATATTTTTAAGGATAGGGGTCTTGACCTTAGAGAGAGTGATACCCGTGAGCTTTTTGAACGCATCTTAAGGACGTACGTCAAGGAATACGACGACGAGCCTGCGTATTTGACGGAGCCCTACGAGGGAATAGTTGACACCGTGAATAAATTGAAGAGCCTCGGCATATCCCTTGCGGTAATATCCAATAAGCCCGATCCGACGGTGAAAAGCCTTGTAAATAAGTTCTTCGGCAACGCATTCACGATAGTCGAGGGAGCGAGCGAGAGAATGCCGCTGAAGCCCTGTGCCGAGTGGCCTCTTGACATATGTGAAAGACTCGGTGTTTTGCCGAGTGAGGTAATGTACGTTGGCGATACCTCCACCGATATGCAGACTGCAAGGAATTTCGGTGCTAAGCTTTCCGTCGGAGTTTTGTGGGGCTTCCGCGACGAGGCGGAGCTCGTTAACAGCGGTGCCGACGTTATAGTATCGAGGGCGGAGGAGCTTTACGCCCTTGCCATAAAAGAAGCTCAAAAGGAGAATACGTGATGAAGAGAGTTACGGCACTCGTTGCGGCTATCGTTCTTGCCTTGGTAACACTCGTATCCTGCTCCGAGGATATCGAGTTTTCGGATATTGAATACAAGGAAAACGGAATATCGTTTTCCTTGCCGAACACCATGAAGCGCAGTGCGACCGAGGATTACGAGTTTTATTTCACGGGAATGAGTATGGACGTTATATTCAGTGCTATGAAGATAACGGACGAGTTTTTGAAAAAGGTCGAGCTTGAGCCGGGAATCAGCGCGAAGGAGTACGTTGATACCATCATCGAAAGGCAGGGGCTTGATAAATCAAAGCTTTTCTATAAGCATTACGAGGACAAGGATCAGTATAATTTCAGATACAATTACGTTAGTGAATCGGGCTTTGAAATGTTCTATTACGTGACGGTGACGGGCCCTACCGATAACCTTTGGTATGTTGAAATGTGCTGTGAGGCAGAGGACTCCTCAAAATACCTTGATATGTTCGATAGCTGGAGAAGAAGCATAGGAACGTATCAGTAATGTAAACAAAGATTAGAAAAAAGACTGATTTAAAATAAAAAACAGCGGACAGATCGTCTGCAATAAGCTTTATTCCTTGCATAGAATAAAGACGGTTGCAACGGTTGTCCGCTGTTTTTATTCGTGAAATTTGAAGTTAAACGTAAACCTCAAGCTCTATGTTGAGCTTTCCCTTTTTAGAGGTGCCCGTGACACCGAGATAGATAAATCTTCCGTAACCGCGAACGCTTACGACGTCGTTTGGCTTCGGTGCGTAGGAGTTGTTCTCAACGAGCCTGCCCGAAACGAAAACGAGTCTCTTTTTGAAAAGTGAAAGCGATTCCTCGCGAGACATTGAATAGAGCTTGGATATAACGGCGTCAAGCCTTTCACCCGAAAGCTGAATTTTTCTATTCTCGGTCTTGAAAAGCTCACCGTCGGGAAGCGAGTCGGTTATACTCGTCTTGATGTCGGTCCTTTTTATCCTTTCAAGGCTCCTTGCGACGTAATCCGCCATATCGTCGGTGACGAAAATATATCCTGAGTTATCCTTTATTATTATATCACCGATAGCCTTCCTCTCTATTCCGAGGTTGAGTATCGCGCCCAAAAAATCACGGTGAGTGAGAGTGTCTGCAAACTTCGGTGCCTTAGGCTCCGCGAGAACTATTCTGATAGGGAAGTCCTCCTCGTAGCCGAGCTCCTCCGCGTCGCCGAAGCGAGCCATAACTCGCTCGCATCCCTGAGCACCGCCAAAGAGCGTGTATCTCGCGCGGCCGAATTTAAGCTTAGCCTCGTTGAATATCGATTGCTCGTTGAGACCGAGAAAGTCGGAGAAAAGATAGTATCCTCCGCCGTCACTCTTCCGCGCGAGCTCGATAAAGCGTTTGTATAAAAGCTCTTCCTCGTTAGTCATCAGAGTATATCAACGGGATACATGATCTTGAGCTGATTGATCTTGCTATCGTATGCGGCTCTCTGGTTCTCAGCCTCAAGATGCTCTCTGATAGCACCCTTCACCTCGTTAAGATCTGCGGTTTTAGACTCCTCCTTGGAGTTGAGCTTGATGAGGTGGTAGCCGAACTGAGTTTTAACGGGAGTTGCGGTAACCTCTCCTACCTTCATTGCGAAAACTGCCTCGTCAAATTCGGGAACCATCTGTCCCTTGGTGAATTCACCGAGCGAGCCTCCGTTTGCTTTAGAGGGGCAGGAGGAGTTTTCCTTTGCGGCATCCTCGAAGGTGATCTCGCCGCTTGAGATCTTTGCGTAAAGCTCGTTTGCGAGGTCCTCGCTATCAACGAGAATGTGGCTTGCGTTAACTACCTCACCGCTTTGGAACTTCTCAACGTTCTCCTCGTAGTATTTCTTAACGTCCTCGTCACTTACGCGCTTAGCGTTTGCAAGAGCCTTTTCCGCGGCGTAGCTTACGAGAAGGTTGTCGCGGATCTTTGCGAGCTGTGCTCTGAAATCCGCCTCTGCCTCAAAGAGATTTCTCTTGGCGTCAAGTAAAAGGAGCTTAGAATCGATAAGCTGCTTTAATACCAAGGCTCTGCCCTGAGGATTGTTGTAGTTCTCGGCTCTCGGACCGAGATTTGCAAGAAATTCGTCAACCTCTGCAGAGGTTATAGGCGAACCGCCTACTGTTGCAAGAATTTTGTTTTCCATAATATATCTCCTTAAAATGTTAACTAAAGTTATCAAATAACGTGTATTATCTTACCCTGAGTCCCTTTGGATAGTGGTTTTTGATCTTTCCGCCACTTATCTTTCCGCCGCCTATTGATGCGCCGGAGAAGAAGAGCGCGCAGTACCCCGAGCCGCTTTTTGTGTGTGCGTCGATCTCCTCGCCTGCAAGATATCTTTCGGCATCAGTGCGGTCGAGCGTTATCTTGAGCTTGAAAAGATTGCCGTAAGAGGAGAAGAACTGGTGGGAGGGGAAGAGATTTTTGCCTCTTATCTCGCCTATAAGCACGCCTGCGGAAAATACGCTTCTTGGCGGAATGGGCATACCGTGTGAGATTAAAACGAGGTTTTCTCCGTATTTTGCTATTCTGCCCTCAGGCTTTTCGGAAAGAGCCGTCTTGAAGAAGTCCTCTGCGAGCTTAAGCTCGTCCCTTGTGGGAGCCTTCGTGCTGTCCTTGTATAAGAATTCGCCCCCGTCGTCTCCGTTTTTCTGCATAAGCGCGATAAATTGACCCTCACCGTCTGCCCGATGAGGATAGAAGCGTCGGCATTTCCAAAGATCGTCTCTGTCGGCACCGTCGTAAGCTATGCCGTCGGAGGTAGCCTTTTTTAAAGACTCGTTCACCTCGCAAAGCTCAAAGTCGGGATGGTCGCGCAAAAAATCGTTGACCGTCATCTCGTTTTCCTCAAGAGAATAGGTGCAGGTAGAGTAAAGAAGCTTGCCTCCGCTCCTTAGCATAACGGCTGCGTTGTCAAGGATGTCACGCTGTCTTGCCTGACAGATCCTGACGTTTTCCTCGCTCCATTCCTCGATCGCGGGCACGTCCTTTCGGAACATTCCCTCGCCCGAGCAGGGGGCATCCGCTACCACGACGTCGAAAACTCCGTCGTAAAGCTTTGCGAGCTCCTTCGTATCAAGGGATGTGACTATCCCGTTTCTTATTCCCATTCTTTCGAAATTGCTGACGAGTATCTTTGCTCTTTTCGGAACGTATTCGTTTGAAAGGATCACGCCCTTGTGCATTAGCTTTGCGGCTATCTGCGTGGACTTTCCGCCGGGGGCGGCGCAAAGATCGGCAACGAGCATTCCGGGTGTGATATCGAGAGCCTCCGCGCTTGCCATAGCTCCGGGATCCTGAACGTATATCTGTCCCGATGCATGCTCGGGCATATTTCCTATACCCTTGACCTCGTCGGTTAAGATAAATCCGTTTTCTGCGTAGCTAAGAGGACAGAGAGGAAGAGAAGAGTTCTTTAAAAGCTCCTCGCCCGTGCATTTGAGCGTGTTGGCGCGCACTCCCTTTTTTGCTTTTTCTTCGGTAAGTGCCTTTTCAAATTCGTCATACTCGTCGCCGAGCAGAGACTTCATTCTTTCGGTGAATTTTAAGGGAAGCATATTCTCTCCTTTCCGAGCGGTGTGCTCAAGACTTTTTTCGACGTATTATTTTACAATATTTTCTCGCTTAAGTCAACACCTCGGTCAACTATTTTGAAATTCCGTGTTAAAAAATCGTGAATTCTTATTTTTATTTAACGGTTTTCAAGATTTTTTAAGGTTTATATAATAAATATTTATATAGTGGCGTGCCCTTGGCGATAATTAAACCGCACGGGCGTATATTCACGTCGGGCATAATTGCCCAAAGCCGTTAAAACGGTTATCGAAAGGAGACTAATATGTCGTTTAAAAACAGAAAAAGAAATTACGCGCTTTACGAAACCACGAAATTCAGCGATTTCCGTGAGATGACGGAAAACGTGGCAAAGCGTTTTCCCGATAAAACCGCATTTCAGTATAAGCTCGATCCCAAGGATAAGGTGACTCAGCGCGTTACCTTTGCCGAGGCAAGAGAGTTTATAATGAACCTCGCAACCGAGCTTCACTCTATGAACGTAGAGGGCAAGAGAGTTGCCATTATCGGTCAGGCGTCGATCGAATGGTTCTTCTCCTATACCGCGCTTATGTCGGTCGGAGCTATAACCGTGCCGATCGATAAGGAGCTTCCCGTACCCGAAACCGCGTCCATCATCAATACCGCAGGCTGTGAGTACGTATTCTTTACCGATAAGCTCGCGGATAAGATCAACGAGCTCAAGGGCGTGGCAGAAACTCTCACGGGCTTCGTTTCCATGGGTGCCGATGACGTTGCGGGTGCAACCAAGCTTTCAAACCTCGTTGAGTTCGGAAGGGCTCGCGTTGCCGAGGGAGACACCTCCTATTTTGATTACAAGATAGACACCGAGAAGCTCGCCTCAATCGTGTTTACCTCGGGTACCACCGGCAAGGGCAAGGGCGTTATGCTCTCTCTTAAGAATATCTGCTCGGATATGGAGCAGGGAATGTATAACTTCAACATTACCGAGAGAACCCTCTTTGCTCTTCCTCCCCACCACACCTTCGGCTCTACCGTTAATTTCGTAGGCCACTTTGCCCAGGGCTGTGAGATATACATTTCCTCGGGCCTTCGTTACATTCTCGACGAGCTTAAGTCCTTCAAGCCCACCCACCTTATTCTCGTTCCCCTCTTCGTGGAGACCTTCTACAAGAGAATTATGGCTACCGCGGAGAAGAGCGGAAAGCTCGAAACGCTGAAGAAGGGTATCAAGCTTTCAAATATGCTTCGTAAGATCGGTATAGATTTAAGAGGCAAGCTCTTCGGAGAGTCGGTGCTCTCAAGCTTTGGCGGTGAGCTTAAAATGATAATCTGCGGCGGTGCGGCTCTTAACCAGACTATAATCGATTTCTTTGAGTCCATAGGCGTCGTGATCCTTAACGGCTACGGTATCACCGAGTGTGCACCCCTTATCTCCTGCAACAGAAACGAGTGCAGAAAGCAGGGCTCCGTCGGTATGCCCATCATAGGCGGTGAGGTCAAGATCGATAATCCCAACGAGGCAGGCGAGGGCGAGATATGCTATCGCGGTCCCAACGTTATGCTCGGATATTTCGGTGACGAGGAGGCCACTCGCGCGGTCATCGACGAGGACGGCTTCTTCCATACGGGAGACCTCGGCTACGTTAAGACGTTTGGAAAGGATCAGTGGATATACATTACGGGAAGAAGCAAGAACCTTATTATCTTCTCCAACGGTAAAAACGTTTATCCCGAGGAGATCGAGACCGATATCCAGGGCGTTTACGGTGTAAACGAGGTAGTAGTTTACGCGGGCAAATCCAAGTCCGATCCTCAGAAGGAGGTAATCGTTGCCGAGATATTCCCCGATTTCGACGCTCTCAAGCTTCATAATATAGACGATGCGCAGAAGTATTTCGACGACGAAATAAAGAAGATCAACGCAAAGAACGTTTCCTATAAGACCGTAGGAAAGGTGAAGATAAGAACCGAGGAATTCCCCAAGAATACCTCAAGAAAGATCACTCGCTTCAAGCTCGATAAGTCGATAGATTAATTTTAAAAATAATATTCAAAGAAGAGCGCGCCTCTATTGACAAGTCTTGTAATTTATGGTAAAATTGAGTTACCAAACAATGTAAGGAGACTTTATTATGCGTCTTTTCTTGAATATATGCTGGTTTATTCTTATCGGAATCGGCTTCTTCGTTTTGTACGCGTTCATTGGCGCACTGTTTTGCGTATCGATCGTGTTCATCCCCGCCGGATTTAAGTGCTTCAGATTGGCAGGTCTCACACTCCATCCCTTCGGCCGCACCGTTCAGATCGATCCCTCTGACAGAGTGATCAGAAATATCCTTTGGTGTTCCGTTTGCGGTATTGAGGCAGCTACCGTGTTCTTGATCACGGGTATATTGCTTTGCTTGACCATCATCGGTATTCCCTTCGGACTCCAGTGCTTCAAGCTCGCAAAGTATTCCTATGCTCCCTGCGGTGCAACTATCGAGAAGGTAGATTGATCTTAAAAAAAGATAAAAAGGCGATCGGAAAGAAAAATCCGATCGCCTTTCGCGTTTTGACTTGCAAAACCCTCTGCGGTGTGGTATCATATATTTATAAAGCTTTTACGGAAAGGAGCGAAAATGGAAAAGGAAAGAGAATTTACCTCGAAAAGCGGCGTTAAGGTGTATTGCTATAAAAATCCTGCACTGCACGGCTTTTATATTTCGCTCTTCGTAAGAGCGGGAATGCTGTACGAGAGGGAAGAGGAGGTTGGTATAACCCATTTCCTTGAGCACGCGATAATAAGAAACGTCAACAAGCTTTACGGAATGAAGCTTTATTCCGAGCTTGATAAAAGGGGACTTGAATTCAACGCGTCGACCTTCAGCGAGATGGTTCAGTTTTACGTCGGCGGAGCGTCCGAGGAGTTCCGCTTCGGTGCGGACGTGATAACCAAGGCTCTCGATCCGCTCGTGCTCACTAAGAGCGAGATCGATTGCGAGAGAAGGCGTATCAAGGCGGAGATAAGAGAGAGTGACGAGAAGAGCTCGCTCGCATCCTTTACCTCAAAGGTCGCGTTTGGAGAGACACCGCTCGCGCGCTCGATAGTCGGCACGAATAAGACCGTTGACGCTATTACGGGCACGAGGCTTGAAAGATACCGCCGTGAGATGCTGGCGTCGGAAAACGTGTTCTTCTATATTACGGGAAGCTTTACCGAAGAGGACGTCGGAGAGCTTCTTTCCCTGATCGACGAAAAAGAGCTTGACCGTGGCTATTGCCGTGACAATGTGGCTCCCGTGCCGGCAGAGTTTGGAAAAAGAGTACCGGATGTGCATATAAAGAGCTCGGATTTCACGATGGCTCGTCTGACCTTCGATATAGATATGAGCCGTTTTTCGATAGCCGAAATAGATCTTTTGTACGACGTTTTGCTTTCGGGCTATAATTCAAAGCTCTTTTCCGAGCTTAGCGAGAAAAGAGGTCTTTGCTACGATATAAGCGGAGGCACGGAGAGATATAAGAACGTCGGCACCTTCCATTTTTCATTTGAGCTCAAGGAACGCGATCTTTACGAGGCAATGAAGATAACCGTCGATATTTTGCGCGAAATGAAGACGTCGCCTCTTGATGCCGACGAATGCATGAAGGCGGGATACGTCAAGAATGCGTATATGCTTTACGATGATTTCAGAGAGCTGAATTTCACCTTCGCCTACGATAATCATATAATGGGCGAGAGCTACACGGGTATCGAGGATAGAATAGCAAAATATAAGAGCGTCAGCGCGGAGCAGATAAGAATGCTTTCGGATGCCCTCTTCACCAAGGAAAACCTGACCTTGACGGTCAAGGGAAACAAAAAGCGCATAGATAAGGCAAGGCTTATCGACGAGATAAGCAGGCTGTAAAAAAGAACCGCCGCTTCATTTGAAGCGGCGGTTCTTACTTTTTAAGATAAAACTACAATAGGAAGGACAAAAATCCGAGAACGCCGTAGCTGATAAGCGTGACAATTATTCCGCATCCGAGAACGCCGAGCGTTATGGCAAGGAAGGATTTAAGCTTCGGAAACTCAAAGAGCGAGGCAACGAGTGCTCCCGTCCACGCACCCGTTCCCGGAAGGGGAATAAGAACGAAGAGCAGAAGCCCGAGAAACGCTCCGCGAGTCATTTTGCCCTCGCGCGCGGTCGGTGATACGGGCTCGCCCTCGGGAAGACCGAGCGTAGTACCGTCGGAGATGCGAGGCGATTCGGTAACTATTTTGCTTCTGTATTTTACCGCCTTTTTGCGAACCCACTGTACCGTGGGACGAAAGATCTTAAATCTCTCCATAAAGTTAAGAACGTATGGAATGAGAAGCAGGATGAACGGTACGGGCAGTAAATTTCCAATCACCGCCAAAGCGTAATTGACGTGGTACGGAAGCCCTAATCCGCAACCGATCGGAATGGCTCCTCGAAGCTCAACTATGGGGAGCATGGATACGAAGAGCACCCAAAATATATCTCTTATTTTCATTACGTCTCCTGAAATTTTAAAACTAATATATTTTACCACGAAACGACAAAAAAATCAAGTGCCGAAGAAACAACACTTGATTTTTTGTTTTATTAAGCTTTACGCCTCGATGCCGTCACCGTCAGGTTCGGTATCCTTTTCTGCGTGATGTCCCTTTATCTTATCAAGGAGCTTGCAAAGGGCGTATCCCGATTGCATACCGATTGTGATAACGAGCGTAACGCCGAGATAGTAAGCAAGAACGGTGGCCTCAAACGTGCCGAAGATATCGAGCATATAGATGGAGTATCGCTTCGGATTGAGATTGAAGCAGCGCGTATCGAGAAGAAGGTTGAGCGAAATGCCGAAGGTTATCCATCCGAGCATAAATACGATGGCCTTTATCCAGTGCGAGAAATCGGTCTTTACCTGATTCGTAAGAATGAGATAAACGCCGAAGAGCGCGGAAAGAATGTGGCACATAGCCTCGGTTGCATAGGTGAAGGTCGCTTCGGTCTTGTAGGCGAAGAGAACCTCGTATTCGGGGCTTATTATCGTTGCGAGGAATAAGCCGAGGTGCAGGAATGCTATTGCGGAAAAAGCGAATTCCTTCGTTTTCTTATTCATAAATACCGTAAGGGGAATGACCGTGAAGATGAACGGGCTTATGTTTTCAAGAGTCATAAAGCCGTCTGCAAGCCAGCCCATATCAGCGCAGGCGATATTCCACAAAAGGAAAAGTATCATATCGAGCACTATGAAAAGGCCGTTGAAGAATTTTATATTCAGCTTGTCACGGTAAAAGCAAAGGAAGAAAAGGCTTATGAAATAGCATGCGACACCAACGCCGAGCATTATTTGCATATCCATACGGTGTACCTCTTATTCGTTAGCTTCGCCGTCAGGTGCTTCAAGATCCTCACCCGTGTATCCGTAGGATACGGTTACCTCGCCGCTCGTCCAGTTGGATGCCCATCCCGAAGGAATCTCGGAGGCGGATTCGAAATACAGATATACGGTCGTTGCGCTCGTGAATACCGCGCTTGAAACGAATTTCGTTTCCTTGGGGATTATCGCGTATTCAAGAGAGATACATCCCGAGAAAGCGTAGGTCTGAAGAGAGAGAAGCGTTTCGGGGAGCTTGATGCTCTTGAGTGAGGTGCAGTTCTGGAATGCGGATTTTCCGATCACGAGAACGGGCTCTATAGGCTTTTCGGTCTCCTCGTCCTTTTCCTCTTCCTCGTCAAATATATCTACGTCTTCCTCGACCTCGTAGAAAACGACGGATTCGAGATTGTAGCATCCCTCAAACGCGCTCTCGTCGATCTTCTTTAACGTAGCGGGAATGCGAACCTCTTTAAGAGAAGTGCATCCCATAAACGCTCTTGGGCCGAGCTCCTCAAGGCTTTCTGGGAGGGTTATCGTCTCAAGGCTCGAGCATCCGTAAAACGCCTCGCTATCGATCTTAAGAGCAGTGTCGGGAAGCTCTATGGAAACCATCTCCGTGCATCCCGCAAAGGCTCTTTTGCCTATTTTGAGGATACCGTCAAGAAGGTGGATATCCGTGATCTTAGTCTTTCCCTCAAACGCGCTATCGGTTATCGAAAGAACCTTAAGATCGTTGTGGTAAGCACCTATATATACCTTGCCTGCAAGATATTCGTAGCATCCGATGATCTCCGTATAGGTAGCACCGTCTATCTCGTTGTATACGATACCCGGAGTCGTTTCATACTCCCAGATGGCTCTGATCTCTATATTGTTAGTAACCTCGCGGTAATTTCCGCTCCAGCCACGCAGGTAATGTCCCTCCTTGGCTACGGAGGGAGGCGTTGCGGCGTGACCTTGAGTTACCTTTTGCTCAAGGCTGCCAGAGATGAGAATTCCTCCGTCAATGTCGAAAACGACGGTGTACTGCTTCTTTCCCGAGAAGAAAATGAGTATAAGCACTATTGCTATTGCTATAAACTCAACTCCGAGAATAAAAGCAAGCTTCAGTTTATGCTTCATTGATGTTTACCTCCTGAGTAATGAGAGATAAGTCGTCCCATTTAAAAATAAATCAATATATTTTATCACAAAATAAGTGCGCGATTGTAGACATTTGTCAAATAAATTGTTAATTTTTTTAAAATTCTGCCGATCGGTGCAAAAATAACGGGAATAAGGGGGGGGAGCTGTTTTCGGAATATAAACGGCGAGTTATTCCCCGTCGTTAAAAACGATGAGCGCGAGCATAAGGCTTACCGCACTTCCGAAGATGAAGAGTGTGCCGAGGTTTCCGATAAGATTGCTTACGAAGGGCTTGCCGGGCTCGGGATTCCAGGTGAGAGATATTCCGGTATCGGTAACGAAATGGAAGAAGAAATAGTTGATGATAAATACGCACGCTGCGACGATAAGCATCCATAAGGAAAGCTTTAAAAGCTTGTTTTTCATAATGTGTCTCCTAAATTATTTTAAAACTCGTTGTTCTTTTGGGATAAATATTTTTCAAGGTCGATATTCAGTTTTTTGAAATACTGAACCTTGTCCGAGCTGTAGTAGCTCAACTCCTCAACGTAAAGAAGGGCGAAGATGATCCTCGATTCCGC
Source organism: Eubacteriales bacterium (assembly GCA_045129715.1). GTDB lineage: Bacteria > Bacillota > Clostridia > Oscillospirales > CAG-272 > UBA1740. The sequence continues at coordinate 30,655 of JBGVKA010000068.1, forward strand.
TTCGTTATAGATGACCTTTTCCACCTTAGCACTCTCGATCTTGTCTATGTATCCGCCGAGCGCAAGATCGATCTCGTCACTGAATATAACGTCGGTGTACGATGCGGAGTGGTACGCGCTCTTTACGGTTTTTGCGCGGTCGTCTGCATTTACCTTGGCGATAACGGTCGTGAACGCCTCCTCGGTAACGGTTATGTCAAGATAGATCTCGTAGCAAAGCGTAGTGCTCTTGTCTACCGTGTAGAAGTAGTCGTTTACCGTGTATCCGGAAAGAGTCTCGGGATAGTAAGAGGGGATCTCAACGTCATCGTGGAAGCTTCCGTATTTTCCCGCATCGGTAACGGTCTCGGAATCGTTTGAGCCGAGAAGCGAGCTGATCAGGATTAGCGTGCATCCCGTGTTGCAAAGAAGGGATAAGCAAAGAATGAGAGTCAATATTATTTTTTTCATAACGTCCTCCTTCGTTGTTATGTTTTGTTTTTTGTAGTCAAGGTCGGTCGGATGCCGAGCCGTCCGAGTGTTTCGTGTCAGCACGCGCCTCGCAATCGTTTTCCGCCTTGCCGAGCATAAAGGTTGCAAGAAGGATAAGGATTATTCCGACCGAGGAGATCGCGCTTGGTATTTCAAAGAATATTACGGCACTGAAGACCGTTGCCGCAAGCGGCTCTATAACGCTGAGCGCAGAAGCCGTTCCCGCAGGCAGATCTCGCATTGAGAGAGTGTAGAAGAGATAGGGAAGAACGAACGTGAAGATTCCAAGTCCGAGCATAAGCGGTACGGTAACCGCAGGCTCACCCGATGCGTTTTCAACGATGCTTTTCGGACGGGCGGTGATAAGTGCCGTCAGAGCCATAAACAAGAAGCCGTAAAGCGAAAGCGTTGCCGCACCGATCCCTCGCCTGAGCGCGATCTTCGTAATAACGTTGTACGCGGCGTAAACTACGCCCGAAAGAATACCGAGGAGTATTCCAACGGGATCGAATGCAAGACCGCCGACGACTCCCGATACCAAAGCGCATCCTACGAGCATCACACCGAGTGAGATGAGCTTCATTTTAGATGATCTCTCTTCAAGAAAGGCTATTGAGACTGCGGTAACGTATACGGGGGCGGTATACATAAGCACCACCGCCGTTGCAACCGAGGTCATCTGCATTGAGGAATAGTAGAGCGTTGCGGTTCCGAAGAGGGTTATTCCTACAAGGACGGCAAACGGCAGGTGCTTAAGACCTATCCTAAGAATTTTTTTGTCGAAAACGAGCGCATAGAGAAGCATCGCAACGAACGATATCGTTCCTCTTATGAGACTCAGCTGAGGTGCCGTGAAGCCGTAGGGCGTGAGAAATTTAACGAATATTCCCGACGTTCCCCAAAGCATACCCGCGATGACTATATATAAGAATGCTTTAGTTTTCATCAAGTGCCTCCGCTATGACCGAAAGCAGCTTGTCCGCGTAGACCGCCTCAAGCGAAAGGGAGTCTATCTTCTTAGGTAATTCACCGAAAAGCGTACGGTAATGGCATATTGCCGCAACCGCACTTCCGAGATACGAGGGATGCGAAAGGTCGGGATCGTATATATCGAGCGCGGGCATATCCTTTGATATCCTGCGGAACACCCTGCCTACGTGAGATATCTCTGCATCAACGTGTTTTGCCGCGGAAATGTAAGCTTTTATTAGCATATCCGTCATTTCTTCACTCGTGAGTCCGAGCTCCTCGAGCTTTTTGGAGCCCGCCTTCCTGCCCCACGTTGCGTATAAGATATTGCGCTTGGCTTTAACGAGAGCTACGAGATCGCGTACGCCTCCGAGAAAGGCTTCGTAATCAACGATCGCCAAAAAGCTTTGCTCTTGAAGTATCAGGGCATCGTATTCGTTCCTCGTGGCGAGAGATCTTATTTTTTCTCCCTTCTCGTCTCCCTCCTTGAGATTTTCGTATAAGCGTCTGCCTCCCTTGGTTACCGAGTCAGCCGTAAGCTCCTTGCCGTTTTCTTGGGCGAGAGCCTCAAGAAGAGTCGGCATATCGTTAAAGAAGGTGTAGCTGTTTCCTATGAAAAGTATTTTCATCGTGCCTGCGTTTTCTCCTTGGAAATTGATTATAAAAGCTCGTCGAAGCTTGTGAGATAGCGGTCGGATACCGCCTTCATCTGCTCAATAAAATCGCTTGAGGAGTCGTCGTAAATACCGTACGATATCATTCCGCCCTCCTTGGCGGTTCTGACCGCGTTAACGTTATCGTCGACGAATATGACCTCACCGACGGGAACGCCTATGCGCTTTGCCGCCTCGCGATATATCTCGGGATCCGCTTTCGTGGTTCCGAAATCGTCCGAGGACCAAACGTTATTAAACATCTCGTAAAGACCGAGTCTTTCTAAGCACGGATCAAGGGCAGAGTGAGGACTTGCGGTGAGAATGTTGAGACACGCTCCGCGTTTTTTGAGCTCCCTTAAGGTTTCGCTGACGTGGGGCTTCTCGCCTATCTTATAGGTATAAGCCTCACGGGCGTACTCCTGCATTTTTTCCATAAGCTCCTCAACGCTTGCATCGATCCCAAGCGTGCGGAAATAACGTGCCGTTCCCGCGTATCCGAGGGGCGTGATGATCTTAACGATATCGCTTTCGTATTTTATGTTGTTTTCGTCGAGTATTTTTAGCATAAGTCCGACGAAATACGGCATCGAATCAACGAGCGTGCCGTCAAAATCAAAAAGGTACGTGTTTTTTTCGCTTTTCATTGTATGCTCCTAAGTTTTATACCTTGCGCTTGAAGTTTCCGAATACCTCGTTCGCCTTTTCAAAGCTTGCAAAGGTTCCGGGGTGGCTCTTGATTATCTTCATCATTTCACCTATCTGACGCTTGTTGACTATGCAGATAAGAAGGGATTTGTCCGTATCGGAGTACATACCGTGTGCTTTAACGAGAGTTACGCCTCGCTTGAGCTTGGTTATGATATCGTCCGTGATACCCCCGGGCTCGTCCGTCACTATCTCGAATCGGTAGCCGTCCTTTATTCCCGCAAGGATATGATCGACTATAACGCTTGCGATAAAGAGGTTTATAAGTGTACAAACGACGGGCGTGACCTTCATTCCGTAAACGAAGAAGGCTATGAAAACGACCGATGAGTCGAGAATGAACGCAACGTACGCTATGTTCATCTCCGGGTGAGCTCTTTTTAAAAGTGCAGATATACCGTAGGTTCCTCCGCTCGCGCCGAATCTCTTGAGCATAATGGAGAAGCCGAATCCCGAAATAACTCCCGTGGCTATGCAGGCGAAGATAACGTTAAAATCCTCACCGCTCGTTGCGAGCGAATACGGTGAGCATCCCATAGCCTCGTAAAGAATGGGCATAAGGGATTGAATGATGACGTATGCGCTGAGCAGAATCCCGAGCTTTTTATTGATAAGCGCACTGACGAGTATGAATATCGGGAGATTGAACGCGATCATAAGGAGTGACCAACTGACTCTGCCGTTCAAAAAATGATGGGTGATAGTTGCAATACCTCCCACGCCTCCGGGCGCAAAGGAGTTACTGTTCTGGAAGAAATAATAAGCCGTGCCGACGATGATTCCGGCAACGAGAACGTGTAAAATATCGATAAGTAAAATTTTTGCTTTGTCTTTGTTTTTCATAGCATTAGCCTCGGGATTTCGGTCTCCATTTAAAAAAACTTTTTGTTGAACGAAAGAGCTTTCGGCTCCTCCGTGTGATTTTTATCTTTCGGGCACCTTGGTGCTCTTGGTGTTATTCTTTTATTTTGCACGCACCGATAAAGTCCGTGAATACGGCGCGGTTGAGCATATCCGAATCAAAGAGTCTTTCGGGGTGCCACTGATAAGCGCGAAGATAAGGATGCTCGGTTGAATACACCGCCTCAACTATACCGTCGTCTGCGGTAGCCATAACCGAAAGTCCCGTGCCGAGCTTCTTTAACGCTTGGTGGTGGAAGCTGTTGACCTTAGCGCGCTCGCCCGCGGCGAGAGCTCTTAGCGGAGTGTCCGCGAAAACGCAAATTTCGTGCGAGCTCGTGTCTTTCGGCTCGCTTTGAACGTGAGGTATCTTTGAGGGTATCTCCGTGGGGATATCCTGATAAAGCGTTCCGCCAAGCGCGGCATTGACAAACTGAGCACCGCGGCAGATAGCCATAACGGGCTTTTTCGTTTCGTATATTTTCTTGAATGCTCTGAATTCTATATCGTCTCGGTATTTCTGCACGGCGTGGCAGGTCGGCTTGACCGCCTCGCCGTATCGGCGCGGATCAATGTCAGCACCGCCCGTAAAAAGAAATCCGTCGCAAATATCAACGAAAGCCTCGATGCTTTCGTCCTTTTCAACGTAGGGGAGGAGAAGCGGTGCTCCGCCCGATTCCTCTATTGCCTTGGTATACGTATTTTGAAGCGTGGTAACGACCTTGTCGTCAACCGCACCGAGAATACCGATGATCGTTGGCTTTGTCATAAATAAACCTTTCTTTTGCCGCTTTTGCGGCAGGGGGATTGGGTATGGACGGTAAATCCGTCGCGTTAACAAAGTGACGGAATAGCGAGCCTGCGAGTGTCCGTAGCGTAGCTCTTCCGTGCGTACATAAAAAGCCGTTGGCTTTCGTGCTTATCTTCTTTCGACGCGCGTGAGCACCTCGGAGAATTTCTTGAAGGCGCGCGAGGGGGGATCAAAGCGTTACGCGTTTTTTAATATCTCGGTCACCGCCGAGCCGGTTGCATCGTTCAGCTTTACTCCGAGCACCCTGGCAAGCGTTGGCGCGTGGTTTAATATGTTTCCGCGCTCAAGCACTACGTTCGAAGCAAAGGACGGGCCTTTTGCAATAAAAGGCGGTTGCGGTCCGAGGCTTGGCTCGTGTCCGTGAGTTGCTCTGCCCGAGCGGTAGTCACCGGGATCGTAGAAGGTAACCGCGGGGCGCGTGAGCTTTTCGGAAAAGCTCGTATAGCCGTCGGTCTCCAAAACGAAGG
>JBGVKA010000069.1:0-45300 GCA_045129715.1 Eubacteriales bacterium
CGGTGTCGTTGCGCATATTTCTCTGGAAAGAGAGTTTAGCTTTTCGAGGGTTGCAAGGTTCGTTCCCGTGGATCTGACTCGTCTGAGCTGGGCGGAATAGCTTCCGTCGGGCATTCTTATTGCCGCGTGCACGAACGAGATTATTGAAAATACCTCAACGTGTGCCGCACCGTACGCCTTGCATATTCTTTCTATAGTGTCTTCAACACGGCTTACCTCGGCACCGTTTTTGAGCATACCCTCGCCAATGTCAAGGGCGAGGCAGAGCAGGTATTCCGTATCGTTTTTATCAAGCAAGCTTCCTTGGTTTTCCAACGCTTTTTCTCCGTTTGAATTTCTTCGGCTATCCTTCGCATAAGGAGTCGATTTTTAGCCAAGGTTAGTATAGCACAGGCGAAAATTGTAGTCAATAGATTTGGCGCAAAATCTTCCGTTAAATGTTTTAATATAGCGCGTTTTTGTTGACAATAAATATTCAAAGTGGTATAATCAATGTATATTTTATCTCGCGCGGAACCGGATGCGCGATAAATAGCATAAAAATAAAAAGGTAGACCTTATGAACACGAACACACTGGGTAACTTCGGCTTTAAGCACAAGGCGGGAATTTTGATGCCCGTCAGCAGCTTGCCGTCAAAATACGGTATCGGATCCTTCGGAAAGGAGGCGTTCCGCTTCGTTGATTTTCTTGACGAGGCAGGGCAAAAGTGCTGGCAGGTCCTTCCCCTGAACCCAACCTCCTACGGTGACAGTCCGTATCAGTCTCCCGCCTCGATAGCGGGCAACCCATACTATATAGACCTTGATATCCTCTTTGAGAAGGGACTTCTCACGAAAGAGGAGCTTTCGGGCGCAGAGATCGACACGGAGCGCGTGGATTACGGATTCCTCTTTACCACGAGATACGGTATCCTCCGCCGTGCTTATTCAAGATTTAAGCCCACGGCAAAATACCGCGCCTTCCTTGCTAAAAACGGGGATTGGATAGACGATTACGCGCTCTTTATGGCTATAAAATTCAAAAATAACTACAGCGCGTGGTACACCTGGTGCGATGAGCTTCGCAATTATAAAAGTGCGAAGAAACGTATTTTTGACTACGAGGACGAGTGCGGCTTTTGGAGATGGCTCCAGTTTGAGTTCTTCGAGGAGTGGAGCGCGCTTCTTAAGTACGCTCATTCAAAGAAGATACTCGTTATAGGTGATATGCCGATCTACGTTGCGCACGACAGTATGGACGTATGGCGCGCGCCCGAACAGTTTATGATAGACGACGAGTATCAGCCGATAATCGTTGCAGGATGCCCCCCGGATGCATTCTCGGATGACGGTCAGCTTTGGGGTAATCCCATATATAATTGGCAGAGAATGGAATTTGACTCGTTTGGGTGGTGGCGCGAGCGCGTCGGACACGCGTTCAGGCTCTACGACATTCTTCGCATAGACCATTTCAGAGGCTTTGCATCCTTCTACGCGATCCCCTTCGGCGACGAGAACGCCAAGCGTGGAAATTGGATGAAGGCACCCGGCATCAGTCTTTTCAATGCTATAAGAGAGGACTATCCCACCGCAAAGATCATCGCGGAGGATCTCGGCCATATAACCGAGGACGTAAGAGATCTCCTTTCCGAGACGGGATTCCCCGGAATGAAGGTTCTTCAGTTCGCATTCTCGAACGACGACAACGAATACCTTCCGAGAATGTACGATACGGATAACTGCGTTTCCTATACGGGCTCGCACGACTCCGAGTGTACGAGAAGCTGGTACGCATCTCTTTCGAAGGAGGAGCTGGCGAGATTCCGTGCCGAGTGTAAAAGAGAAAAGGGCGAGAGTGCAACGGATGCGCTCATCGGCATCATAATGAAGAGCCGTGCCAATCTTGCCGTAATTCCGATGCAGGATTATCTCCACCTCAAAAACGAGGAGGGAAGAATGAACACGCCCTCCGTCGCATCGGGCAACTGGCAGTGGAGACTAAAGAAAAATTACTACAGAAGATCTCTCACAGAAAAGATATACGCTATGACCAAGGCAGGCAAGCGTGTTAAATAAAGAGGTATAAAATGAAATTTATTTCGTGGAACGTAAACGGCTTCAGAGCTTGTCTCGATAAGGGTTTTGAGGATTTCTTCAAGAGCGAGGATGCAGACTTTTTCGCAATTCAGGAGACGAAGATGCAGATAGGTCAGGCACAGTTTGAGCCCGAGGGATACTATCAGTATTGGAACAGTGCAGAGAAAAAGGGATATTCGGGCACCGCGATATTTACGAAGCATAAGCCTCTTTCCGTATCCTACGGAATAGGCATTCCCGAGCACGATACCGAGGGCAGAGCGATCACCCTTGAGTACGACGATTTCTATTTTCTTTGCGTGTATACGCCCAACGCTCAGCGCGAGCTTGCAAGACTCTCCTACCGTATGGAGTGGGAGGACGCGCTTCGCGGATATATAAGCGAGCTCGATAAGAAGAAGCCCGTGATCTATTGCGGTGACCTCAACGTAGCGCACGAGGAGATAGACCTTAAGAATCCGAAGACCAATCATTTCAGCGCAGGATTTTCCGACGAGGAGAGAGGGAAGTTTAGCGAGCTTCTTTCGTGTGGCTTCAAGGACACCTTCAGATCCCTTTACCCCGACACCGTGCGTTATTCCTGGTGGAGCTATATGTACGGTGCAAGAGCAAAGAACGTAGGCTGGCGTATAGATTATTTCGTGGTGTCGGATAGACTTATGGAAAGAGTAAAGGATAGCTTCATCCTGAACGATATAATGGGCAGCGACCACTGTCCCGTAGGCATCGTGCTTGAATAAGCGGCACTGCCAAAGATTCGCAAAACAAACCGTTAATCCTCTTAAAAGCAAACTATTAAAGTTTTAAAAGTAAACTGTTATTTACAATACAAAGCAAAATCAAAGCGGAGATACCGAATTCACGGCATCTCCGCTCGTTTTATTATCGCCTGAGCTTCAAGCGATTTTTTTGTTTTCCCGATTAGTCTGCGGGATAAAGTGCGTTGTACTTAGCAAGAAGATCGTTGTAATAGAGGTCGTCGATGATAGCCTTATCCTCAGCGGAAAGGTTAGCGTAGATCTCTATAGCGTTCTCCATTGCGGTCTTGAAGGTTGCAAGGGACTCGGTATCCTCTGCGTCACGCTCGTAGAGAGAGTAATAGATCTCTGCATTGAAGAGATAGGAAATGATAGAGTCGTTTTCAAGAAGCTTGGTGAAGTGTCTCTCAAGCTCTGCGTAGAGAGCGAGATTACCCTGGAGCACGTAGAATGCGTACTTTTCATCGGCAGAGAGTGCGCGAAGCTCTGCAAGAAGAGTGAGGATATCGTCACCCGTATACTCAACTCCGTTTGCCTCTGCGGTAAGAAGAGGAATAAGCTTGATAAGAAGAGCCATTGCGTTCTCAACCTTAGCTGAGCTTATAAGCTCCTCGCTCGCGGAAAGAAGGCTTCTCGTGGAGAGCTGCATATAATACATATAGTCGTCGAGAAGTCCCTTAACGGGCTCTGCATCCTCGGTCACGGTGACGGAGAAGAGCTTGAAGTTAATTGCATTCATTATGCTCTCGTCGGTCTCGGCTACGGTGAGAATATCAGCGTAAATAAGCTTTGCCTTGTTGTAAAGAGCGATCATCGCGGTGCAAGCGATAGTGCGCTGAGTCTCGGAGTTCGAGCCGTCGGTAACGATAGCGTAGAGCTCGTTGAACTGCTTGTAAATAGCCAAGATAGAATCGATCTTGTCGGATACGCTGCCAGGATCAAGAGTAGTCTGATCGGAGAACTTATCAGCAGCATAGCGGTTGATAGACTCAAAGTAAGCAATGCTTGCGTTGATGGAGTAGAATGCGTGAAGCTTATCTTCATCAAGGCCGCGAACGATAGCGATCATATCGTTTATATCTCCGTCATAAACGGTGCCGTTAAGCTCTGCCTCAAAGAGAGGGAGAAGAGCGATAAGGGTATCGCAAAGAGAGGTAACGTAATCGGTATGTCCTGCGGAAAGCATAGAGCTTGCAGTAACGTATTTAATAAAGTAGAAATACGAATCCACGGTGAACTTTACGACGGTAGGATGATCGGGATCGTTATCCGAAACCTCGTAGAGAAAGGCGCCGAGCGCATTTGCTACAGCCGAGCTGGTCTTAGCGATCTCGGTGATCTCGTTGTAGAGAACGGTAGCCTTGCTGTAAAGTCCCATAAGAGTGGGATATGCAGCCGCGAGCTTCATCTTTTCCGTGTCGTTCAACAAGGTGTTAAACTTATCGAGAACGTTGTAAAGTGCGTCAAACTTAGCCTTGATCTCCTCGGAGGGAGTAACGGTGCTCTGATCCAAGATCGCGGAATAGAGCTTGTTGTACTTGTCAAAGGCATTGCCTAAAAGTGCTCTGTAAGCGGTCTTTTCGGAGGCGGTAAGAGAGTTGAACTGCTCGTTAACGAGCCTCATGTAATTCTTGAAGTCGTTGAGAGCCGCCTCGTTGTACTGAGCTGTAGGATAGATCTCCATAGCCTGAATAAGATTAGCGAATGAAGCCTGCGCGTTATGAAGCGTTCCGTCGGTGTTCTTGGGAAGCTCACTGAGGAAGAATCCGTACATGATCTGTGCGATCATCTTGCTGGGATTCTTATAATCAAAGATGAGTACTGCTCCGGCTACGTTGTGGTAGTTGTAGCAGATAGCGGAGAGGAACCAGTGAAGCTCGGTGGGAGTAAGATCGACCATAGCTTCGAAGAGGGCAAGAACTTTCGTTCTGTTTTCATTGTTCGATTCAAGGGTTCCCGTGGTTGCTATAACGTCCAAAACGTCATAGTATGCTTTCATTACGTTATCAACGTTTTTATTGTTCAAAACGGGTCCCAAGAAGTCGTAATAACCGAGAAGCTTCGAGGAGGGAGCGTTGAGATAAACGTTGATAAGCGTGTCAAGGTTCAACGCATTGTAAAGAGTTGTGTACAATTCGTTGCCGCTTGCCTTGATCTGCTTAGCAAGATCAAGAGCCTTGAGGTAGTAATAATGATAAGCGTAGAGATCAAAACCGGTTGCACTTCCCGTGCTCGTGTTTGTAAGCTGGTATGCGGTGTCGTATGCCAAATTGAAGGCGTTCTGGAAGTCCTCGAGGAGTCCCGGAGCCGGGATCTTGCCCCAAAGGTCTGTGGTAAGCTGATCCTTTCCGCCGTCCTTAGCGTAATAGTAGTAAGAGTAAACGATGTCAAAGAAATCGCTTCTCCATCTTATTATAACTGCATAAAGAGATGCGTAACGGGATCCGGTGAATTCGCTGGAGCTGATATCGAACACTGCCTTCACGATGTCCGCTCCGTAGGCTGAAGCGAATGCCGCAGCATCGGTCTTAAGATCTGTCTTCCAGGTAGTGGGAATGTCCTTGAGAAGATCGTAGATCGCGATCACGTGCTCAAGTCTCTTTGCTATTTCAAGAGCGGTCTCCTCTGTGTGAGGCGAGGTGAGCTGAGAGATCTTATAGTTTTCATTGAAGCTCTCTTCACCGAACTCTTCCTTAATAGCACGCATAAGAGCCGCGCTTGCGTTATATGCAGACTTCGGATCGTTAAGTGCCGTAATAGCCTTAACTACGTCCTCGTAGGTCTTTCCGACGTATGTAAGCTGTCCCTCTGCGGAAAGAATAAACGCGTTGCCGAGGTCCTTAACTGCCGCAACGTAGTCGTTAATGTTAACGTAGAATGCCGCTACGCGAGCGAAATTAAGGATAAGATCGCTGTCTACCAAGCTCTGATCGGTGGTAGAAAGAGAGAAGTAACGCTCTATAGCCTCCTTTGCTGCCTCTCCGGCGCCTGCGGGAAGCTTGATATCGGCTATAGACTGGTTTTCACCGATCTCAAGGTTAACGTTTTCGATCTTACTTGCCAAGCTCTCTATAACGTATATGGGGCTGTAAAGAACGTCTACTGTGTAAGACCACTCGTTACCTGCATAGCGTACCGTGACGGTCTGAGTTACGGCGGTGTCCTTGTTTGCCTCTGTTATGGAGTCGGGATCGTAGCCGCTTACCATATCATTGGTGATATTGATGGACTTTTTGAAGGTGGAGGGCTTAGCTGCCTCAAGATAGAGATATCCGCCGGAGAAATTAAGGGTTTTCTCGTGGCTTAAATAATCGTCCTTGTTGGGCTGCTTGAAATCGATTTTTGCGGGGGCATAGAGGGTAACGGGGAAGCTGCACTCGTAGGTGTTAGCTCCGTTTGTATACTGAATGGTTACGTTTGTAGTACCTGCCTGAGTGTTGTTGAAGCTCTTGATTTTGATCAAGGAGCTCTTCATATCAACGTAGGTGGTGGTACCGTCGTCCTTAGCTACCTTTACTCTGCCCTTTTCCTTGTTGAAGCTTTCGTAGGTAAAGTACTCGGTATCAACGTTTTCAACGGTCATTCTTGCGATAACCGCTACGGTAAGAGTAGTGGTCTTACCCTCAAAGGAAACGCTGAGAGTCTGGTTTCCGAGAGTGTACTTGTCATATCCGGTAACGCTTATGCGAGGATCGTTCAAGGGGACCCTCGTCTTCTCATCGTTCTTGGAGACGGTGAGAGCACCGGTTGAAAAATCGAGATCCTGACCTTCTACGTAAACGAGTCTCGGCTGGAGTGATTTTTCAATGTAGATCTCGGTGGAGGAGGAGCCGCTGTCGTCTCCTCCGTCACCTTTCTTATTCTTACATCCGGTAAAGGACGTAATACAAACCATTACAAGCACTAAAATCGATAATACCGTGAATCTTAATTTTCTGTTATTCATTTGTTTATCCTATCTTAGTAATAGTCATCCGAATCTATAATAGAATTTCTATTAAGCTTCGGGAGTGTTTTGAGTCCAAACGGCGTAGATAGTAGTACCGCTCGGGATCTCTGCCAATTGAGACGCGCTGTAAACGACCGTGCTTGCTTCGGCATCGGTATCCCAGCCTGCGAAGGTATATCCTTCTCTTTCGGGAGCAAGAGTTGCGTTGGGGGAGGAAAGGTTATCGTCAAGATCCTTGCCCTTAGTGAACGAAACTACGTACGTTTTGTCATCGGAGAGCTCACAACCCCAAAGAACTGCACGGTAAGAGGAATTCCAACGGTTGTTCCAATAGGGATTGATGGTTTCGGGCTCTGCGAAGAACGTTGCGGAGTGCAGACCGTAGAAGGCGTGCTTACCGATGGTCTCGATGCTCGAGGGAAGAACTACGGAATCAACCATAGCGCAGCCCTTGAATGCATAGTCGCCGATATTCTTAACGCTCTTAGAGAACACGATGGTCTTAACACCGGCGCAGCCGTAGAAGGCGTATTTTCCGATGTTGGTGAGCTTATCTCCCATAACGATACTGTCAAGGGAAGCGCAGTCCTTAAATGCGTAATTGCCTATGGACTCGATGTTGTGAGAAATAACGAGAGTCTTGAGGTTTTCACACTTGTAGAAGGTGTAATTCAAGATGTTGAGAGTCTTGTTGGGATTGCTTTCATCTGTGCTGAATACGATCGTTTCAAGCTTGGTGCAGTTGTAGAACGCGCGCTCTCCGAGGTACTCGAGCGATGCGGGAAGGATTACTTCCTTGATACCCGAGCAGGAGTGGAAGGCTCTGTCACCTATATACTTGATCCTTGATCCGTTAGCGAAGATAACGGGGCCCTTAAGGGAGGGAAGGCCGTTTTTGAAGTCCTCGATGCTGCCCCAGATCTCACCGCTGTCTCCAAGGTTGGAGCAGCCGTAGAAGGCGTAAGGACCGATGTATTCAACGCTTGCAGGGAACTTAACACCAATGAGAGCCGTGCACTGATAGAATGCCGAGCGTCCGATGTGCTTAAGTCCTGTAGGAAGCTGAACTACTCCGCGCTCTTCCTTGTTAGCGAAGAAATATGCGCTCATACATCCGTAGAATGCGTAGTCGTCAATATACTCAAGGCTTGCGGCACCGCCGACACCGCCCATCATATAGAGATTATAGAACGCACCGCGTCCGATGTACTTGATAGAGTTGGGAAGCCAAATTCCGCCGCCCATAAATACTGCGTTCTGGAATGCGTAGTTTCCGATAGCCTCGATAACGGTGGTGTTGTCGGAGGGGTTAACGTCGGGAACGTCTACCTGGCTCATATACATACCGCCCTGTCTGAAGCCAACCACCCAGGAGTCGAAGCAAACGACGGGAGCCGCTGCAGTTGCCTTCTGGAAGGGAATGGTTCCGTAGAATGCGTTTCCACCGAGATAGCTCAAGGTGGGATAAGCGGGAAGCTGAATTCCCTTGTCCTCAAGCTTTACACAGTTCTCAAATGCGGAGTTACCGATCTTCTGAACGATGAGGGTGGTGTATCTGTCGAAGTTATTGAGCATGGGGCATTCATAGAATGCGTAGTCGTTGATGATGAGAATGGATTCACAGTCGTCAAACTTTTCGAGGATCTCGCAGTAAGCGAAAGCAGCGGTACCAACGTACTTAACGCCGGTAAGTCTTGCCGTCTTAAGCTTCTTGCAGCTCTGGAATGCGTTGTCGGCAACACCGACAGTGCCTTCCTTGAGGTTGTTAGCGTTAAGAGCGGTGAGATCTCTGTTAACTGCCTCGATAAGCCAATTGCCGAGATAGAAGATCTCTGCCTTTACAGGCTCAAGCTCCTCGCCGTCCTTTGCTGTGAGCGAGGGATCAACGATCTTGCCGTGAGCTACCTGATGAGGAATAGTGCCGTAGAATGCGTAGATGCCTATCTCGGTCAAGCCCGTTCCGAGCGTGATCGTCGAAAGAGCCTTACACTGAAGAAACGCCTCGGTGCCGATGGAGGTGACGCTGTTCGGTATAACGAGAGTCTTAAGGGCCTCGCATCCCGTGAACGCGCCGGTTCCTATCGTCTTAAGGCTGTTTCCGAGATTAAGGGTAGTAAGTCCCTTACAGGAATAGAATGCATAGTTGGAAATGGATTCCATACCGTTTCCGATAGTTACGTTAGCGAGCTTCTGACAGTTTGTGAATGCGTACTCACCGATAGTCTTAACGGAATCGGGAATAACGATGGTCTCAAGCTCAGCACACTCTGCAAATGCGTTATCCGCAATGCTTTCAACCTTATTTCCGATAGTTACGTTCTTAAGCGCAACGCACCAAGAGAACGTTGAAGGAGCTATAGCGGTAACCTGATTGGGAATATTAACGGTAGTGAGCTTCTTGCAGCTCTGGAAAGCAAATTCACCGATAGTGGTAACGCTTTCGGGAACGGTAACGCTCGTAAGCTCGGAGCATTTAGCGAACGCGTTCTTACCGATAGTCTTTACGTTTTTTCCGATAACCACGCTGGTTATCTTCTTGTTGTTGGAGAACGCCTTGTCGGCAATCTTGGTAACGGGCTTTCCGCGGTAAACGTCTTCAATAACGATGTCACCGAAGGCGGTACCCGATCCCACAACCTCGTACTCGGTCTTGTTGTTGATAAGATTGAACTTGAGTCCGCTCTCTGCCACTCTTTTGAACTCAAATTTTGCCCATTCGGAGCTTTCGAGCTCGGAGCTAAAGTTAAGAGCTCTTACCTCGATAACGTAGTCACCGGGCTTGAGGTATTCAAGCGAATAGCTGGGAGATTTGACCGTTCTTATTCTGTCGTCTCCTGTAATTCTGAGCTCGTATCCGCGCGCGTCGGTGATGGGGTTCCACTGAAGAACGAGAGTGTCGGAGTTGAGCTTGAACTTGGAGGGAGCCTTAGTAATAACAGGCTCCTCCTTGCAAGCGGTAAGTGATACTGCCAAAAGGAGTATCAAGGAAATCGATAATATCAAGAATATTAATTTTTTCATTTTCTACTCCTTTACTTAGCGGTGTTTGCCATATTCTTCTTTGCCTTTTTATCACGAATGATCTCGTGGATCCACTTCCACTTGAACTTACGAACGGCAATGTCAAGAAGGAAGAAGCAAAGGATTATGATAAGGAATACGATGAGAGGATTGATTATCTTGTGCATATACTGAGATGCAGCCTCATAGATCTGGTAGGGATTGTCGATCAAGGAACCGTGTCCGTTCTCGGCAATGCTTACTATGAGAGCGGCAGCCGCCTCGTCATCGTAGAACATATCGTACTCCTTGGAGTACGCAATGGATTTGTAAATTCTCTTTTCGGAAACTACCTGACCTACTACGTTCTTCTTCTGAGCGAGAATTTCGTGAACACCGGGGGTGATGAGGTCGAAGTAGAACTTGGAGTAATTTTCATCAATGCCTGCGGTAAATTTCTGAACGTTGGACGAAGCTATTCCGTCAACGGAGGGGCTGGTAACGGTGATCTCAACGTACTCACCGTCCTGAAGCTCGGTGTATACGTTAAGCTGAGTCTTGTAGTTGTCGCCCTCGAAATCTGCGTCGATAGCCTCAACGCGAATGTTTTCCTCGGGCATAAGACCGTTAACGATATTCGTGAGGATGGCGTTACCCTCGGGAGTGTCAATAAACTGACTCGACCAAGCTCCGCTAAGGTCACAGCCAAACGTACCTACCTTACCCTTACCGTAGGTCCACTGAGTATAGATGGGGGTGAACTCACCCTTAAGAAGAACCTGAAGATTCTTAGTAAGATCGTTGTTATCACCGTCGGCGTCCTTAGCCTTCATACCGTAGAAGCCATCAAGGTAGGGCATATCCTCCTGCTTGATGTGCTCGACACCGTTGCCAAGGTTGATCTTGGTGATATCACTTGTAGCACCGATCTGGATCTGGAACTCCTCGTGGTTGAAATCGGTGATCTCGGGAGCACCCATATCGTCTCTTACGGCATCCGGAACGGAGTCGTTCTGCCATACGTTGTGGAAGTTGGTCTCCTTAACGCCAGCAAACTCTACAAGGAGCTGCTTCATAAGAGATTCGGCGGTACCGGTACACTGAATACCGATAATAGAGGTGGTAATTCCCTCTGCGGCGTTATCAAGGAGGACCTCCTTGGTAAGATCTACGTTTGAGGGATCGGGCTCACCGTCCGTGATAACGATGATGTGCTTTTTCTCAACGTTTGTCTGTGCCTTAAGAGTTTTACCTGCAGCGGCAAGAGCGGTCGAGAATACGGTTCCGCCTCCGTCCTTACCGATGTTCTGGATCGTATTAAGAACCTTAGCTCTTTCGGTTGCGGGAGTAAGCTCGAGAGCCTCCTCGCCGTAATCGTCGAGCTCGTATACACCGATGTAGTCACGCTCGGAAAGAAGGTCGAGACAAGCTCTTGCACCCTGCAAAGCGTAGTAAAGCTTACTGTGCTCAAAGTCTGCATCGAGGTCTTCGGAGTACATGGATCCCGATTTATCTATAAGGATCATTACTGCAACGGGGGGAGTGAAGTTGATAACGTCAACGGGGAGAAGCTTTTTGAGATACTGGGAGGGCTTAAGGTCCTCCTTGGTAAATGCGTTGGGAGTTTCACCGTCAGTCTCGTTACCGCAAACGGTGAAAAGACCGCCGCCGACTTCACTTACGTAGTCGTAAAGGATCTTTTCAAAGCCCTCGGGCATCTGACCGTAGGAGACGTTGCAAAGGATAACCTGGTCGTAAAGACGGATGTTGTCAAGAGACGAGGGAACGTTGTTGGTGTCGTCGATATTGACCGTGGTTATATCGAAATCAACGCCAAGCATTCTCTCGATCGCCGCACTCTCACCGTCGATGCTCTCGAGAATGAGGATCTTGTTGAACGATTCAACGAGAATGTACGAGTGGAAGGTGTTATTAAGTTCTAACGTGTCGTTGTTGCTTGTAAGCTCAAATGACAATGTGTGAAGATTGTTGGGATTGGGCTTGTCGAAGGTAAGAGGGATCTTAACCGTTTGAATACCTCTTATAAATTCAACGTCCATTTCGCCGCAAAGGGTTCCGTCGTTATAAACCTTGAGCGTTCCTTCGCCGGCATAGGAGCTCTCAAGAGTGAGCTCTACAGTGAATTCCTCGGCAAACTTTATCTTGGTATCGGGACGGGTCATATTGATGATCTGAACCTCGTCGCCGCGCTTACCGTCGGTGAAATCGACGGTGTCAACCTTTATGCCCTGAGAAGCGACGGTCTTGATCGCGTTATAAGCGTTACCGTCGGTCTCTATCGCGTCGGACATAAGAACGATTCTACCGTTCTTGGGATCGGAGAAGAGCCCTGCCGTATACTTGAGAGCCGCCTCTATATCGGTTGCCGTAGTGTTCGGCATTTCGGACGACATATACTTCGAATACGCGTTCTTCATATCGCTCGTAAGCTTGAGCGAGTACACCTGGTCGTAACCGAAGGTTACTATACCAAGCTTGAACGTGCCGTTTTCGTTTGCTCTCATAACGCTTTGGATAAAGGAGTCCTTTTCATCTTCTAACTTACTGCCGCTGTACGATGAGTCAACGAGAAGGATTACCTCGTTTTCATCGTTCGGCAGGTCGTATTCAAAGGTTATTCCCGCAAGAAGGGAAATAGCCAGAGTCATAATGATCAAATGTAGCACCATCGAAACGATACGGTTTCTGGTACCGCGATACCTTTTGTTCATACGGAAGTACGGAATAAACGTAAGTGCGACCGCAGGTATCAGCAGCAAAAGAAGCCAAGAGTTCGAAAATTTAATACTAAAGTTTGTCATCTTTTACTTTCCTAACTAATATTGCTCGCGGGTGTGAAGCCACCATTCAGCGAATAGCAGCGTAACCAACGCTATGGCAAAATATAATAAAATATCGGTATTTATAATTTCCTCGTTTTCGGGAACAACCATAAACTGAGGATTTTCAAGAACGTCAACCGTTGCAACGATATTGCTCTCGCTGTCGGGGATCTTGACGTAGAAGAGCTCGGTAACCGGGTCACCGTTAAGATCGTACTGCGTAACGGAATACATACCGGGAACGGTAACGGTGAGGTTTTCCGGGAAGACGGTAAGAACCTTGGTGATTCCGTCAGGAGTAACAACGGTAAGATCTTCGCCTCTGGAGTTAAGCTGTACACTTTGATTTACATCATAGATGTAATTCGTTATAGTCGAGGGCATATAGTACTCGAGAATGTTGTACATCATAAGAGGGAAGTCTATAACGATGGGAAGGTTGGAGTAGTTAAGGCTGAAGGGCATTAAAACTACCTTCGATCCCAGCTCGCTTCTATCGGTCGCATAAACCACGGGCTCCATTCCGCAATAAAGAAGGGGAAGATAGCTTGCATCGGGGTTCATGATCTCGGTATACTTGGTGATACCTATCTCGTCGGGAGTGAGGTTCTTGATTATGGGGTGATCTTCCTCTTTGGAGAAATAGGTGAGCTCCTTAAGATATTTCTCGGAACCGAGCTTGAAGCCGGCGCCGTTGATATCGTAGAGGGGATCGGAAAGTATGGATATACCGTCCTCGGGAAGAATTTCGGGCATAAATCTTTCATAGATATAGATGTCGTAGCCCTCGGTGGGGATCACCTGGTCCTTCATATCGGGGATAACTATAAATTCCTTAAACTGAATGTCCCAACGGTACTTGAGCTTTTCACGAATGATACGGAAAGCGGTGGAGAAGTAGTTGTTGGGGTTGTCACTTACGTAAAGGATGTTGAGGGGGAGCTTTTCTCCGCCAACGAGATTGAAAGTGTCGTCAATGGAGAAGGCGTCGTCTTCCTCAACTCTTGCGGTAACGGTGCTATAGGAAACGGTCTCGAAGAGGTAAGGACATTCGCTTTCGTATGTCTCGCTGTATTCTGCCTCAGTAGAGAAATCGTCCTTGCTGAAGCCGGGAATGTAGAGAGTGGTGATCTCTCCGTCACGAAGATTTTCGGATACTGAGATCTCGAAGCTCGTGGGAGTAAGACCGTCAATAATACCGTCAAGCTCGTCCTCGTATTCGTCCTCGGTGTTCTTCTTACCTTCTACTATGGCGTAAACGGTAACGTTTCTGTTCTGACCGTAGCAAACTACGTCTACCTCAAGGGTATATCTGTTGTCGAACTTGGTCATACGTGCGTCAAGCACGGCAACGTTGAAGTCGAGATCACCGTTAACGTTCTTTACGGTTACGTTACCGGCATCCGTATAATTCGTATCGGTGTAAAGAATAACCTCAACGTCGGGAGTGAATGCAGTAAGCTTTTCTGCCTTCTTCATAGCTCCCTCAATATCCGCATCGCCGTAAGTGCAAGCTTGATTGTTGGCAGCTGCCTCTTTGAGCTTCGTCAACGCCTCGGTGATATCACCCTTGGTGAAGGCGGTAGCCTGCTGAACGAGGAAGTCCGCGTTGTCGTGAGCAAGGATTATTGAAACCTCGCTGTCTTCAAGCTTAAGCGTGCTCTCGACCTCCTCCTCGATCGCAAGGAGAGCTCTGTCAAAACGAGTCTCGTCAAGACCGACCTTTGCCATCATTGATGCGGAAGCATCGATAATAAATACCTTCTTGCTCGTGGTCTTTTCTTCCTCCTCAGCAAAATAGGGCTGAGCGAGCATAAAGGAGGTGATGATTATTATCAGGATCTGGCAAAGAAGAAGTAAGATGTTTCTGAGCTTGCTAAGCGGTATCTTATTCTTTTTGTATTTTAAGCTTAATTTCCAAACGAAAGTACTGGAAATGATTTTATTTTGGTAATTGGGCTTTATGATGTAGATAATGATCAGCGCGATCAATCCCGTAAGGCCCAAAAAACCAAGGGGTGTCAACCAACTCATGCCATTATTCCTACCTTCAGTAATTCTTTGAACAGCATTTTTTCAAGGGGATACTCGGTGCTTACTGAAACAAAGTCCGCTCCGCGCGAATTACAGAAGGAGCGAATGTCTGCCTTGAGGTCGCGAAGCGCCTCGTCATAGGCGAGCTGATTGGCACGGCTGATCTTTATACGCATATTCTTGGGATCCTCCATTCCCATAGCCTCGGTGTCGATAAGGTTAACACGTCCGCTGTAGGAGGGATCGGTCTCATCGGGAGTCATTACCTGAATGAGAAGAACCTGCTTTTTCTTGTAGCAAAGATAATCTATTGCTTTTTTCCAGTCGCTGCCTGTGAAGAAATCGGAAATAATAACCGTAAGACCGTCGTTAGATCCTAAGTTGGGGCAAGAGGTGATGCACTTATAAATATCCGTTTCTCCGTTAAATTCAAGCTCCTCGAGGCTGCTGATAGCATCGAAGAAGGCTCTTTTACCGACGATGGTTCCGTGAGGATCCTCCGTCTTGTTTTCCTTCATAAGCTTGAATGAAACCTTGTCCATATTGTGAACCGAGAGATAGCCGAGAGCCGCGGCAACACCTATCGTGTAATTTGCCTTAGCGGGCATATCTCTACCCATTGATGCCGAGCAGTCTATAAAGATCTGCGTATGCATTTGTCTTTCGTCTGTAAATAACTTAAGGAAGAATTTTTCAAAACGGCTGTATAAATTCCAGTCTATTCTACGAATGTCGTCACCGAGCATATACTCGCGGTAGTCTGCAAATTCAACGGTCTGACCGTAAGTACGAACGAGGTGCTTACCGCCGAAGAATCCGCCGAGATTGGCGCGAAGCTCGAGTGAGAGCGTTTCAAGACGACTGAAAAATTCATCGTTTAAAACTGAACCTTTCATTATTTTCTCCTAAAGAACTTGAGTTTTTTGTTTTCTGTGTTTTCGGTCTCCTCGGCGGTAGCCTCAACGGTGGTTGCATTCTCAACTACCTCGTCGATGGTAACGTCAACCGTCTTAGCTTTTGCGAGATTGTGCTTCTGCATCATTTCTTCAACGATCATATTTACGATATCGTCAGCGGTGATTCTCTCAGCTGCAGCCTCGAAGGTGAGCTTGATTCTGTGACGGAGAACGGGAAGAGCGAGCTCGTTTACGTCGCTGTAGGAAACGTTGTATCTGCCGTTCATAAGTGCCTTAACCTTAGCGGCGGAGATAAGAGCCTGACCTGCACGGGGAGAAGCACCGAGACGAACGTACTTCTTAGCGGTCTCGGAAGCGCAGTCGCTGTCGGGATGAGTAGCGGAGCAAAGCATCATCGCGTACTTCATAACGTCGGTAGCAACGGGAATAGCGTTTGCGGTCTTACGCATCTCAAGAAGCTGCTCAGCGTTACAAGCAACGTCAGCAACCTCCGCCATGGTTTTCTGAGTCATATTAACGATGTCCATAAGCTCGTCAAGAGAAGGGTTCTTAACGATGATCTTGAACATGAAACGGTCCATCTGCGCCTCGGGAAGAGGATAGGTACCGTCCTGCTCGATGGGGTTCTGAGTAGCAAGAACGAAGAAGGGCTCGTTGAGCTTTCTGGAAACACCCATTACGGTAACGGTGTGCTCCTGCATCGCCTCGAGAAGAGCCGACTGAGTCTTGGGGGTAGCACGGTTAATTTCGTCCGCGAGAATGATGTTGGAGAAGATGGGACCGGGCTGGAACTCGAAGGAGGAGTTTCCGTTCTCATCCTTTACGATGATGTTAGTACCGGTAACGTCTGCGGGCATAAGGTCGGGGGTGAACTGAATTCTCGAGAAGGGAAGGTTGAAAACTCTTCCGAGAGAACGTACGAGACGGGTCTTACCAACTCCGGGAACACCCTCAAGAAGTACGTTACCGCCTGCGATCATAGCTATAACCGCACCCTCGATAACCTCTTTCTGACCGATAACGTCTCTACCGATCTGAGTAAATATGTTTTTGCACTGTTCACTGAACTGTTTAAGATTCTGTTCGTTTATCATGAGTTTTTCCTCTCTAATAATCTAATAATTGAAAATGAAAATAGATGAATGTTTAAACGATTCCGAGGTAGGATTCGATGATGTATCTTTCCTCTTCGGAGAGATTGCTGCCTTCTTTTTCAAGGCGCTCGCGGAGCTTATCGTAGTATGAAACACCGTCCTCGGTATCTCCGCTGAGAGCATTTTTGTAATAGGTCTGACCGTCTATTACCTGGTTAGCCTCTTTGTACTGAGATCCGCCGTTATTGGAAGGCTGGCTGGGATCCTGCTCCTGAGGCTTCTGCTGCTGATCCTGGTTTTCCTGCTGATCCTGGTTTTCCTGATTTTCCTGCTGATCCTGATTCTCCTGCTGCTGATCAGACTGCTGAGGTCTGTCGTTAGGCTTATCGGAGGGATCTGCGTTGGGATCCTGTTCGCTGGGATCACCGTCTTCACCGGTCTGTGCGAAAACAGCAATAAAAACTACGTCCTCGGTGATGTTCTTGTCGGAACGGCCGGGCTTTTTGTAGCCGTCTTCCCACTCAAGAAATTCCCATCCCTCGTCTGCAACTGCGACGATCTCTGCGGATGCGGTGCCTCTCGGGATAAGCTGGAATTCTTCACCGTAGATGTATCCGCCGCCCTCACATTCGTAGGTTACGGATACGTAATCGATCTTAGGCTCGTCGTCCTCGTCGTCCTCGATAAAGGTATCGCCTCCGGGGAGAACTCCGGTCACCGCAAGAACCTCAAGGGTGTTTGCCACGGTGAAGAGTGAGCCTGCAACGATCAAAAGAACGAGTGACGCTGTGGAAAGCGTGAATTTTACTGCGTTCAAAGCGAGCTTTGCAAGATTGAGCTTTGCATCCTCGCGCTGTACCTGTGCTATGTAAGAGTCGTCGTTTTCGTACTCAACCATCGTTACGAGTCTTTCCTCGAGTCCGAGACGGTCAAGTCTTCTTGCGTTCTTAATTACGTCGGGACGGAACTTCAAGAAATAGAATATGGGTGTGCATACGGCAGTTACACCGAGAGCACCGAAAATAGACAAGAAAAGTCCGTTGAACGCCAAGAACCAAGTTACGAGAGCCGAAGCGGCTCCTGTGAAAAGACCAACGTTCAAGCTGAGGATAAATGCGCCGAGCCAAGCCTCTAATCTTAACTTTTTGTAGTGCCTTTCGAAATACTTTTTTCTGTTCATTTTTTGTTTTCCTTTCCGAACGGGTTTCGCCGTTCATTATTATTCTGCGATATACAGAACAGCGCTGACGCCTTTGGCATCTCCACGCGGTCAATGTTTTCATTATTGCAATCGAACGTAGTCGTATGGAGCCGATAAACTCTTGCCTTTCGGCTTCATTCGGCTAATCAAGCAAAAATAATACAAACTGACTTAAGACTTATTGGTGTTCGACCTTGCAAGAACAGTCCCCGAAAAGCAATTTTTTATTCTATATTATATTTAATAACAATGTAAATAAAAATTTGCATTTTTGTGAGTTTATACTATTCTTGCTTGGTTAGTCGCGGCAAGCTTTGGTAGCTTTGCCTCGACTAAGCTGTTGTTGACGTATTAATGAAAACATTCTTCTCGGCAGCGAGGCAAATGCCCCGCTGCCGAGTCTTTACTTAAAACTTACGAATTGAAGATCAATCTGTAAGTGCGAAATAAAGCTGGGTTTTTGCTTAAAATCCGAAGATCAAGAATTAGCCAACGAGCTTCATTCTGTACTCTGCGAATCTGTCGCCGTACTCTTTTGCGAGCTTAGCATCCAAGCCGTATTTGGTCAAGAATTCGATCAAAGCGGTCTCTTCCTCTGCGGTGAGAGTCTTGTCAGCCTTAGCCTCGGAGAGTACGAAGCTCTTCTTGTAATTAAGAAGGTCTTCTTCGATCATCTTCATATCGTCTTCGGTAAGACCGTGTCCTTTAACGAATTCGCCGACGATCTTGAGATCCTCATCGTTGAGAGCGATCTTCTTTTCGTAGAGCTCTGCGTAGCGCTGCTTGTACTCAAGGAGCTTCTGGGAGTATTCCTTGGAGAGCTCTTCCTTGAGACCGTAGGTCACTATCATCTCCTTGACGAGTGCCTCTTCTTCAGCGCTGAGAGCCTCTGCATCGCCCTTGCCACCGATCGTGAAGGCGCCCTTGTAAGTCATCCAGCCGAGCTTGATATCCTCAAGCCCTTCCTTGATGCCATACTCACCGCAGAACTTCTCGAGAGCTTTAAGCTCTGAATCGGTAAGGTTGATGAGAACGGGAGTTTCAACTACAAGCGATGCAGCGAGCTGCTGCTTGTATTCGGGCCATCTATTCATAAGCTCCTTCATCATCTGATCGTCGAGGTTGTAAGTCTTGCAGAAGACTTCGAGATTCTTTCTATCTTCTTCGCTGAGCTCCTTAGAAGGATTGGTCTCGTTGAAGCTGATCTTGTACTCGAACCATGCCTGCTGGAATGCCTTCTTGGTAGCATCTTCCATCTTGGCTGCCAAGTCATTGAACTTTGCAAGCTCGTCTTCGGTGAAGTACTTGGGATGGCTGGTAAGATTCTTAGCAAGAGTCATTCTGTACTCGATCCACATCTTCGGAAGCTCGCCTACAAGCTTAGAGCTGATCTTGAAGTTGTTTGCAAACTCGTCAAGAGCGCGGATCTCTTCCTTGGTGAGCTCGCCTGCGGGATAAAGGGTTACGAAGCTTGCCTTGTATGCGAGCCATGCTTCCTTAACGCCGTCCATCATACTCTTGTCGATCATACCCTCGGCAACGTACATCTCAAGGTTCTTAAGCTCTTCGTCGGTAAGAGTTACCTCTACCTCGCCGCTATTGGGAGTGAAGAAGGTGATCTTAGCCTCGGTGTTGTTCTGCCAGCCGTTGTCGATTCCGCCAACTCTTTCGATGTAAGCATCGATGTTGGAAACGGTGGAAAGGTAAACCACGGTAGTCGCGGTAAGACCTTCAAATGCATAAGGATCGATGAAGTATTCTCTTCCGTTCAAGGTGATCTTGGAAACGGTCATTCCTGCGAATGCGCGGTCGTAAATGTGGTTGACCTTGCTGCTGAGATTGAGCTCGCCGGTGACAGCGGAGCAGTTAAGGAATGCTTCCTTACCGTACTGATAAGCAAGATCGAAGATGTTGGTGTTTGCAAGCTTGGAGTCGTTAGCAAACGCTCTGTCATCGACACCTACGTTGAATTCATCTCTCGAGCTAAGGTAAGAGGGTCTCACAAAGTTAAGGGTAGTGAGCTCCGTGCAGTTTTCGAACGCGCCCTTCGCGATTGCGTTTGCGGAGAGCGTTACGGATTTGAGTTCCGTACAGTTAGCGAATGCGGATTCGGCAATTTCATAGAAGCCTTCGGGAATTACGATGCTTGTAAGCTTTGTGCCTGCGAACAACGCCTTACCCATTTTGTTCATATTTCCGGTGATCTTACCGAAGGTAACGGATTCAAGAGCGGAGTTAGCGAATACGCCTTCTACGTTGTAGTTAGCGTTGTCACCAAATACCACGCTCGTTACACCCGTACCTGCGTACATATAAGGAGTGAATTCCTTAACGCCGGGGAACGCGTAGATCTGAGTGATCTTTGCGCATCCGTCGAAGAGGTGAGAGCCAACGGTCATATCGTCCTTTCTCTCAGCGAGAGTGAAGGTAGAAAGATTCGTACAGCCTGCAAATGCATAGTCACCAAGCTTGATAACAGATGCGGGAATAGTGATAGTCTCAAGAGCGGAGCATCCGTAGAATGCGCTGTTCTGGATCTCGGTAACGGACTCGGGAAGAGTAACGTTCTTAAGAGACTTGGAATTTGAGAATGCGTAGCTTGTGATAGTCTTGATACGAGCGTGAAGAACGATCGTTTCAAGCTTGGAATCAGCAAACGTACCGCTTGCAATATTTACTACGGTATCGGGGATCGTGTAGGATACAGCGGTATTCACGGGAGAGTAGTAAACTATTGTCAAGCCGTTTTCGGTGATAAGAGCACCGTCAACGTAGGTGAAGCTTGTGTTACCTGCAGCAAGAGTAAGCACGAGGTCGGTGCATCCCATGAAGGGGTTGCCCTCGATAGAGGTTACGGTTGCGGGAATGGTAACTGCAGTGATCTTCGAGCAGTTTGCAAATGCGAAGGTACCGATGTGATCAAGTCCTTCGTTGAGATCGATCGTTACGAGCTCGTAGCAATTTGCGAACGCTTCATTGCCTATTCTAAGCATAGAATCGGGAAGATCGAGAGCGGTGAGCTTCTGGCACTCGAAGAATGCGGTAGTACCGATCTCTTCAAGAGTTGCGGGAAGGCTAAGGGTGGTAAATGCGGTTTTTGCAAACGCGCTGTCACCGATCTCAACGAGTCCTGCGGGGAATACTATGCTTGCAAGAGAGGAACACTCTGCGAACATTCCTTCGGGAATTATCTGGATAGAGCTGCCTTCCTCAAATACTACGCTCTTGAGAGCGGTACAGTATGCGAATGCACCTGAGCCGATTGTACGAAGAGATGCGGGAATGGTTACGGTCTTAAGCTTAGGACAGTTGTAGAATGCCTCTGCGCCGAGCTCCTCAAGCTGTGCGGGAAGAGTAAGCACTTCGAGATTCTGAAGTCCTGCGAAGAATCCGTCGGGGATCTTAACCATCTCTGCGGGAAGGTTGATCTCCTTAAGATTTGTACAACCCGAGAAGGTGTTGTACTTGCCCTGAGCGTTATAACCAAAGCTCTTAACTGCAGGACCGAAGGTCACAGTCTCGAGAGCTTCGCAGTTAAGGAATGCGGAGAATCCAACGAAGTGGAGCTGAGCGGCATCCGTACAGGTGAAGGTCTTAAGAGACTTACACTGCTGGAATGCATAGTCGATTATCTGCTTAACGCTGTTGGGGATAACGATAGAGGTGATACCGGATGCGTGGAACGCACTGCTTCCGATAACCTCGAGACCTTCGCTAAGCTCAACGGTCGTAAGAGCCGTACAATTCGAGAAGGTACGTCCTTCGAGCGTCTTAAGGCTCGCGGGAACCTTGAAGTAGGTGAGCTGTTTGCATCCGCCGAGCGCGTAGGAGCCCATGAATTCTACGGAATCGGGAAGGTTAAGCTCGGAAACGATAGTGTTCGAGAATGCGTAGGTACCGATCGTGGTAAGCTTGCTGTTAGGCGAGATAGTGATCGTATGAAGATTCTTACAATCTCTGAACGCATAGTTTCCAATTGAGGTAACGTTATCGGGGATCTCAATGTGAGTGATGTTCGAATACTCGAACGCCTTATCTGAGATAGACGTAAGAGCGGCGGGGAGCTTAACGTAGCTGCCCTTGAATCTTGCGAACATGCTTGCCGCGATGACCTGAACGGTATCGGGGATTATGAACTGATCCTCGTTCCAAGCGGAGGGTACCATGTAGATAGCGGTCTGCTCCTTATCGTAAACGATTCCGTTATAAGAGCT
Source organism: Eubacteriales bacterium (assembly GCA_045129715.1). Classification (GTDB taxonomy): domain Bacteria; phylum Bacillota; class Clostridia; order Oscillospirales; family CAG-272; genus UBA1740. The sequence continues at coordinate 22,088 of JBGVKA010000069.1, forward strand.
GAGGGTTTCATGGTTTTCGGGAACGTGGATCTTCTCGATGGTGATACAGCCCTCGATCAAGGAGCCGTTTGCATCAAGCTGAAGTTTTTCGGAAAGAGTGAGCTCAATGATCTTAGCTCTCTCGAATGCCTTAGCGCCGACAGCCTTAACGGTTGCGGGGATCACGAAGTTGATTCCTTTTTCAACCTGAGAAGCCATGTTGTAGAACGCCTGCTCTCCGATGGATTCGAGAACGGAGCCCTCTGCAACAGTGAAGCTTGTGAGATGTGAGCATCCGTAGAACGCCATCGCGGAGATCGTTTTAACGCTTGCGGGAACAACGAAGCTCGTGAGAGCGCCACAGGACTCGAACGCACGGTAACCAATGTCGGTCAAGGTGGAGTTCTTCAAAGCGTCCTCGCTTGCAAATACAAGCTCGGAAAGTCCGTAAAGTCCGTAGAAGGACTGCTGCTCGATGCTGGAAACCATAGGAAGCTCGATGCGCTTGATAGCACAGCTGTTTCTCATCGCGTTTCCAACGAATCTAACCGTGGAATCGGGATTGAACTTCATAACGGTTATGGGTGCATAGCCGCTTCCGGAATAGTTATTGAAGCCGTTCAAGAAGCTGTTTCTGATAGCGGTAAGGTGCGAGGGGAACTGGATAAGAGTAAGGTTGGTGTAGTTCTTGCTGTTTCCTTCTCTTGTTTCGTCGTAAGCGGTGCTGATAACTACGGGTGAGGCATTATTTACCGCTGCGGAGTCGAGGTAACCGATTACGAGCTTAGCGGCTCCGTAGTTGGGATCGTCCTTAGCATACTCCTCAAAGATGATCTGAGTGAGCTTGGTTCTGAGGAACGAAGTGTAGTCAACTACGGTTACGGTCTTGGGAACGGTTACGGTACCGTTGTTACCAAGGTTCTCCTTGGGAGAGAAGAGAAGTCTTACGGGATAACGGATTATGTCGCCGGAGTCGGGATCGGTATAAGACTGAAGCTTATAGAGAACGCCGTCAACAACGGTGAACATAGTGTTATCGGAAGAAACCGTGATGGTTGCAAGATTTGCATTGGTCGAGAAATCAAATTCGTTCGAGCCTTCATACTTAAGCTTGTAGAACACGTTGATCGCGGAGTAATCGTACTTATCAACCGACTCACCGAACGCCTTAAGCTGTGCGGGAAGGTGGATGGATGTAAGATTTGCGCCGACGAACGCGCCGTTAGCGATGTGAAGACCGATACCCTCGGAGGAGCCCTCGGTGAAGGTTATCTCGGTAAGGGTGGGAATGCTGAACGAGTAGCCTCTGATGTACTGAACGCTCTTGGGGATGTTTACGGACGTAAGCTTGGTGCCTGCGAACGCGTAGTCCTCGATAGCGTAAAGACCCTCGTTGAGCTTGATGCTCGAGATAGCGGTTCCGTAGAACGCGTATCTGTCAATAGTGTTAAGAATTGCGTTTTCGGGAATAGTTACGGAGGTAAGAGCGGTAAGGTTTGCAAATGCGTACTCACCGATGTAGGTAGCGGTTGCGGGAACCTCGAAGGAGGTAAGAGCTGTGCCGGCGAAGGTACCGAACTTGGAATCAAGAACAACATCGTCGTTCTTAGCTATATTGTCGTCCCACTGACCGATCTGGATATCTGCGGTACGGGGTGCGAAGGTAACGCTTTCAAGCTTTGCGGCATTGTAGAATGCACCGTGACCGATGAAGGTTACGTTCGCGGGGATCTCAATGGATACAATGTTTGTGTAAGCAAACGCATTGAAGCCGATGAAGGCTACGTTTGCGGGGATGGTGAAGCTTGCAAGAGCCGAGTGGTCGAATGCATAGCTTCCGATGGTTTCGGTGCTTGCGGGAAGAGTGAAGGAGGTAAGCTTCGAGCATCCTGCGAATGCACGAGCTCCGAGAACGAATTCCTCGTTAGTGCCTACGAACTCTACGCTCGTAAGGTTGATACAGTTCTCGAAGGCACCCTTAGCGATCTCTTTAACGCTTGCGCCGATCTTAACGGTAACGACTGCGGGGTTGTTCTTAAATACGGAGGGACCGATCTTAAGAAGAGCGGAGTCGGTAAGGTCTACTAAGCCGTCAACGATCGTTCTGGTTCTGGGATAGTAGATGATCTCGGTGCGTCCCTTGGTATAAAGAATACCGTCGTGGGATTCGAGATAGGTGTTGTTCTCATCAACGTTGATGTTCTGAATGTTTTCACATCCGTCGAAGAGCGAGGAGTTGAAGGACGTAAGAGAAGAGGGAAGCTCAATGGTCGTAAGGCTTACACAGTTCTTGAATACGTCAGCTCCGAGCGAAAGGTTACCCGTTCCCTCTCCGAGAGAGATGGTGCTGAGCTTCGAGCAATCCTCGAATGCACCGTCACCGACGGACTCGGTGGTACCGTGGATCTCGAAGTGAGTGAGAGCGGTACAATTCATGAACGCCTTGTTTCCGATATTCTTAAGAGTAGCGGTAGCGTCAATGGTGAAGGTTTTAAGAGAAGTACAGAATGCGAAGGAGGATTCAGCGATCTCGAAGATTTGAGCGTTTTCACCGATCGTTACGGTGGTGAGCTTAGAGCAGTTTGCAAATGCAAATTTGCCGATCTTTATGGTCTGATTCTCAGTTTCGTCGGATACGTCGGAGCCCTCGATGGTCAAGGTCTTGAGGTTGGTACAACGGCTGAATGCGTTCTCACCAACGGTGAAGAGGCTTTCGCGAGGAGTCTTTACAATAACCTCGGTAAGAGCGGTACAACCGTAGAATGCGTCTGCACCGATGTTCTCAACGTGCTCGCCTATGATAACCTTGGTAACGTAGGGGTTCTGATAGAAGAGCTTATCGTCGATAGAGGTGATTCCAAGCGGAACCTCGAAGGTACCCTTGAAGGATCTGGGAACGTAAAGAAGCTTAGTTCCGTAAGGATCGCAGATGAGGTTGTTAACGGAGCTGTAGTGCTCGCTACCGCCCTCGATCTCAATGATCGCAAGGTCCTCGAATACGTCGAATACCTTGATGTTCTTGAGCTCTGCAAGCTTAGCGGGAAGAACGAGCTTGGTTACGTTGGGAGTATCGGCGAAAGCACCGTCCTCGATGGTAACGTTCGTCTCTCTGCCGAATACGAACTCGATCTCGGTAAGCTGACGGCAGTTAACGAATGCGTCCTTGCTGACAGAGGTAACACCCTTGGAGATGATAACCTTGGAGATCTTCGCGTTCTGGAACGCGCCGGGGCCGATTACGTCAACGTTCTCGGATACGGTGTAGGTACCGATCTTAGCTGCGGGGAATGCCTCGAGGTAGGTCTCGCCGGACGTTGCGTGATAGTACATAAGAGCACCGTCGTGAGTCGAGTAAGGAGTTTCGTAGTTCGGAACTGCCTCGTACATATTGATGGAGAGAAGCTTTGTGCAAAGCTCGAATGCTCCAAGACCTACGTACTCAACGGTGTTGGGGAAATCAACGGATACGATGTTGTAGCAAGAATGGAATGCGTTGTCCGAAATTCCGATAATGGGCTTGCCGTTGTACATCGCGGGGATCACGATAGTGGAAACGTTTCTGTTGTTGATACCGAGTCCCTTGGTTACGTAGTATCCTACGACCTCACCCGTAGTCTCGTTCTTCTGCTCAATGAAGCTGAGAGCCTCAGCAAAGTAAGGATAGAGAGTGGAGTCTCCGATAACGCCGTAAGGCTCAACGGAATTACCAAGGTCGTCGGTCATCTTGATTCCGCCGCCGTTAGGAGCGTTGAACCAACCAACGAAGAAGCCCTTGGACTCATCGGTGGATACGGGAATGGGGAGTTTGTAATCCTTGGTGTAAGTAACGTCTACCTTGTCGCCGTTGGTTACGTTGGAAACGAAGGAGTTGTCAACGTTAAGAGTTACCTTGTAGCTCTTGGGGATCCAGTTGGTGTAAAGAGTAAGGTCTGCAGCGAGAACGAGAGTGGTCTCGGTGTATTCCTTACCGTTGTCGTCTGCTCCGAGAGGAGTGTTGTACCAACCGCCGAAGTTGAAGCCGTTAGCGGTCAAGCCGGTGGGAGGAGTAAGAGTGTCGCCTACTGCGAGATACTCGATAACCTCGCCGCCGTCGGTAGTACGGGTAACGTACTTAACTGCGTACGCGGTAACGGTGATCGTAGCTGCATCGTTCCAATCGGTAGTAAGGTCGGTGCAGATAACCTCGATAACGTTATCGCCTGCCTTAGTGAGAACAACGCTTGCGAAGTTCTTGCCGGTAACGGTGATCTCTTCGCCGCCGTTAACTCTTACCTTGAAGTTGCCGTAGCCGATAACGGAGGGCCAGGAAACAACCTTGTCGGAGTATGTAAGAGTAGTGCTCATAGCGTTGTAGATAGTGGTGAGCGTTGCGGGTGCGGAGCTTTCGCCGTTTGCAGTAGCAACTACGGTAACGGTGTACTCTTCACCTGCGGTAAGGTTAAGCTCGGTAAGCTTTGCAGCGAGGTCGAGCGTAGCCTCGGTAACGGTGTACTCGGTGCCGTTTACGGTAACGACGTAAGTACCTGCCTCAGAGGTCCAAGTAAGAACGGTACCGTTCAATGCAAGACCTTGAACCTTAGCGGGAGCGGTCTTGGTAGCGGTAGCGGTCGAAGCCTCGGGGGAGTTGTATCCGTCTGCAACGGGAGTTACGCTTACGGAAACGGAGCCGGTGTAATCAGCAAGGCTGAACGTAGTACCGGTGGTCTTGAAGGTGTAGGTCTCGGTGCCTACGGTAAGGGTTACCTTGTAAGCGGAAGCGTTTGCTACTGCGCCCCATACGAACGAATCGGTAGCCGCGTCGTAGGTAACGGTGCCGAGAGAAGCAAGGCTCTGCTCGTGAACGAGAACAACGGAGGGAACGGAGTTAGCATATCCCTCAGCTGCGGCAACAACGCTGAACTTGATACCGCCAACCTGCATGGTGCAGTTGCTGAAATCGAAGTAGGTGGAGTTGCCGTTGTCAAGAGCGTCGTGATTGTGGAGCTTGTTGCCGCAATCGATGGTAATGATGTACTTCTCAGCGTTTTCAACTGCGCCGAATACGAGCTTACCGTCAACGATCTTGAGCTCGGAGACTCTGTTAAGAGCCTTGTTGTTGTAGTATCTTACTGCAACGTCAGAGGTCTTTCCGCCACTGCCTACTGCTACGATCTCGAACGAGTAAGCACCCGCTACCTGACCGGCAAAGTTGTAGTTGTAGTTGTAAGTAACGGTAGTGATCTCGTTAAGAACGTTGCCGTCTGCATCCTTGAGGGTGATCTTGTAGCTGGTCGCGCCTGCTACGGGAGTCCAGCTCAAGCCGTTTGCGCTTACGTTAGCCTCGGGAGCCGCGATCTGTGCATCGTTGGGAGTCCAGAGAGCGAAGAGCGTAGTGTCGGCGGTGAGCTTGGTGTTGTTATATTTGTAGGAAAGCTTCGCGCCGTCCTCAAGCATACTGATCCACCAGCCTGCGAAGGTATATCCGTCTCTTGTGGGATTCTCGGGAAGATCGTATACCAAGCCGTTCAAGGTGGTAACGTCAGCGAGGGACGGAGCTCCGTCGTAACCAAGGTCAAAGCTTACGTTATAAACGGGGCCGTCAACGATTGCGAGCCATTTTGCATACAACGTAACGTTTGCGGTTACGGGAGTAGTGAATGCGTAGGAAGTTGTGAGTGCGGAATCCGTATACCAGCCGAGGAATGCATATCCTGCCTTAGTGGGATCCTGGGGCTTGGATGCGGTCTTACCGTTAACTACCGTGATGGGAGCGACTGCGCTGCCGCCGTCTACCTCGAAGCTTACGGTGTAGTTCACGTTCTTGAGGAACGTCATCGTAGCGTTCTTGTAGGTGAGCGTCAACTTATCACTTGCGATAGTTGCGGTTGCGGTTCCGTCTGCGGTGTCTGCAAACGTAAGAACCATGTTGCTGCCGTCAACAGTGTAGGTACCGGTCTTAGTGAATCCGGTTCCGGTGTAGGTGAAGCTTCCGGCGGTCAATACCAGAGTTTCTTCGCCTCCTGCGACGTCGTAATAGTACGTACCCTGCTCGGGACCGCCCTGATATGCAGGGGGATTGTTCGTAGTTCCGTTATTGTCGGTGTTGCCACCGTCGTTATCGCCGTTAGTCTTATCTTTGCAAGCCGTTAAGAGCACTGCAACGGAAAGAACGAGGCAAAGAACAACGAGCAAGGCGTACAGCCTTTTGTGTTTGAGCTTTAAGTTCATAATTCAAACCTCCTTTACGAAAATGATAAAGCTTTCGCCAAACAATTTGCATTTTTCCAAAACATATGAGTGAGCAATTTACTTGAGCGTGGTAAAAACCGGTTTTGAATTTTTTTCGCCCTCGAACTGTCAAAAAATTCAGTGTCCTAAAATGCGCTATATATATAATATAATGAAAAAATACACATCTATCTTACTACAAAAAAATAGAAATGTCAATAGTTTATTATAAAAAACTACAAAATATTTTCAAAAATCTTTTCCGCGTAGGTTTTTGAAGTAGGTTTTCTTGCAAAAACGAGCCTCAAAATGCATATATTCAGTATATTTTGCAAGTTTTGAGAATGCAAAATGTCAAAATGCAAGTTGAAAAAGGCAGAATAAAATTTGTGCCGTGCAGGTTACTTTATTGCAAGTGCTTTATTTAGATAAATTACAATGAAAATGCAAGAAAATTTCTAAAAACGATAGAATATGCACGTATTTGCGGTTAAATATGCATACCGCTTTCGTTCCTGTGTGAAAGCTCTTTTCCCGTGCTTTTAATTCGGAAAATCGGTTCTTTGAGAAAAACGCATCCTTTTGGGTTGAACCTCCGACAATTATATGCTATAATATAAATGAAAGAAATCCGCGCTCTCGGAGTGTTGCTTTAGCTCGGGTGCGGAGCTTGAAAAAACGCAGAAAAAAACGGTAAAAGGAACCGTTTGCCGTCCTCGCAGACGGCAGGGAGGAGAGAAAAATGAGAAAAAATTTCGGAGCAAAAAGCTGGCTTTATCCTATGCCGGTGCTGATCGTCGGCACCTACGACGAATGCGGTGTGCCGAACGCGATGAACGCTGCGTGGGGCGGAATATACGACACCGATCTGGTAATGGTATGCCTTGCGGACGATCATAAAACGACGGAGAATATCAAAAAGCAGGGTGCATTTACGGTAAGCTTTGCCACCGCACAAACCGTTGCCGAGTGTGATTACGTCGGCATCGTTTCGGCTAACGACGTGCCCGATAAATTAACACGGTGTGGGCTTAACACCTCAAAAAGTGAGTTCGTAAACGCTCCGGTTATCGATAAGCTTCCCGTCTCGGTCGAGTGTGAGCTTGAGAAGTTCAACGAGGACGGAATATGCATCGGAAGGATAGTAAACGTATCCGCGGACGAGAGCGTTATCGGTGAGGACGGAAAAATAGACGTTACGCGCTTTTCTCCGATAATTTACGAAAGCCAAGGGCACAACTATTGGAGCTTTGGCAAGATCGTAGGAAAGGCGTTTTCCGACGGAAAGAAATTCAAGTGATTTTTAAAAATAAGCGCGAAATGTAAAGTAATATTGTCATATTCGAACAAAAAACAACAGATTTTAATAAAATCCACCGTTAAAGCGTTCGTAAAAAAAACGACTTGATTTTTGCTAAAAATGAGAAAGATATATTAACTTTACCCCCTTAAAATCGGTGCTCGTAAAAAGGTGACTCGGCGTGAAATACGCGGGTTGCCTTTTTCGTTTTTTACGCCAAAAAAGCGGAAAACGGGCGCAATGCGCGGCTTTCTCGAAAAAAATCGAAAAAATACAAAAAAATATATTGACAAATATATAAAAAGTTTAGTATAATGTACTCTATCAAATACGCTTTAGCAGAGTGAGGTGGCAAGGTGGAACATACTTTGAACGACATGGAGCTTAAAATTAAACAGATAGCGAGCCGTATTAAAGAGCTCCGCCAGATCACCGGACTTTCGGTACAGACGATGGCAGAGCGCACGGGCATCAGTGTCAGTGAGTACGAGGAGTGCGAGGCAGGTAACAGAAACCTCAGCATTGCCTTTCTTTATCACTGTACGCTCAGCTTCGGCGTTGATATGGGAGATCTTCTTGAGGGTAAGAGCCCCAAGCTTCGCTCCTATGCTCTGACTCGCAGAGGCGAGGGACAGAGAATTGAGGAAGCGCATCACATGGTCGGCTATAACTTAGCCTCAGGCTTCCGCAACCGTATCGCGCTTCCGCTCTATATGGAGCTTGCCTACAGAGATGGCACAGAGAACGAGAAGATAGAGCTCGTGACTCACGAGGGGCAGGAATGCGATATCGTTATCACCGGTCAGATGAAGATACAGATCGGAGAGCACACCGAGATCCTTAACCCCGGAGATACCATTTATTACGATTCGGGCACGCCTCACGGTATGATCGCGGTAGGAGGCACGGATTGTACCTTCTACGCCATAGTGCTTCGCAATCAGGCGGCAAGAGAGGGCGAGGAGATCGCAGTACGCTCGGTTGCTACCAAGCGTCGCGAGGAGGACACCGCGCGCCGCGTATATCACGATTTCATTATTCCTACCGAGGAAAACGGAATTCTTACGAAGATAGATTTCAAAAACGAGGAGAGCTTCAACTTTGCGTTTGACGTCGTTGACTCCCTCGGCAGAAAAAAGCCGGATAAGCTCGCGATGCTTCACGTCAGCGAGGACGGTACCGAGAGACGCTTCACCTTTGGTGATATGAAGAAGGAATCCGCAAGAGCGGCTAACTATTTCAAGTCCATCGGCATAAAGAGGGGCGACCGCGTGATGCTCGTTCTTAAGCGTCACTACCAGTTCTGGTTCGCAATTCTCGGACTTCATAAGCTCGGTGCGGTTGCCATTCCGGCTCCCAATCAGCTTCTTGAGAAGGATTTTGCATACCGCTTCACAGCGGCGAATATAAAGGCAATACTTTGCACGGCTGACGGTGAGGTCGCGGATTCGGTCGAGGCGGCTTCGAAGAGTGCTCCATCGCTTGAGCACAAGATACTCGTCGGCGGCACCCGTGAGGGATGGCGAAGCTTTGACGAGGAGTATACTCTCTACAGTAGTCATTACTCAAGAGGCGAGGACGCTCCTTCGGGCAGCGATCCCATGCTTATGTTCTTTACGTCGGGAACGTCGGGATATCCGAAGATCGCGGCGCATAGCTTTAAGTATCCGCTCGGTCACTTCATAACCGCAAAGTATTGGCATCAGGTCAACCCCGATGGGCTCCACTTCACGATATCCGACACCGGATGGGCGAAGGCACTGTGGGGCAAGCTCTACGGTCAGTGGCTTTGCGAGGCGGCAAACTTCGTTTACGACTTTGACAGATTCGATGCTGAGAAGATACTTCCTCTGTTCAAGAAATACGGCATAACGACCTTCTGCGCACCTCCCACGATGTACAGAATGCTTATCAAGCAGGATATTTCAAGATTCGATCTTTCCTCTATAGAGCACGCGTCGACCGCGGGTGAGGCACTCAACCCCGAGGTATTCCGTCAGTTTGAGAACCATACGGGACTCAAGATCATGGAGGGCTTCGGTCAGTCGGAGAGCACTCTTATCATCGGAAATCTTGCGGGCGGAAGCCACAAGGTCGGCTCAATGGGCAAACCGGTGCCTCTTTACGACGTGCATCTTCTCAATCGCGAGGGTAACGAGGTCGAGCTCGGTGAGAGCGGTGAGATATGCATAGACATCTCTCGCGGACTCCCGCCCGGACTTGCGTATGCGTACGAAGGAAACGAACAGATCACGAAACAGACCTGGCGCGACGGCTATTATCACACAGGCGACCTTGCGTGGCGCGATGAGGACGGCTTCTTATGGTACGTCGGCAGAGCCGATGACGTTATCAAATCCTCCGGCTACAGGATCGGTCCGTTTGAAATAGAAAACGTAATTATGGAGCTTCCGTACGTTCTTGAGTGCGGAGTTTCCGCGGCTCCCGACGAGGTTAGAGGACAGGTCGTTAAGGCGAGCATCGTTCTCATCAAGGGATACGAGGGCACAGACGAGCTTAAGCGCGAGATACAGAACTACGTCAAGTCGCGCACGGCACCCTATAAGTACCCGAGGATCGTTGAGTTTAAGGAAAGCCTTCCTAAGACGACGAGCGGAAAAATCATAAGAAAGCAACTCTAAAAAGATTGGCGGAGAGCATCACTTTTTCGCTCTCCGAGGTCTCTTTAAAAATGGATATGAATGATAAAAGACTAACCCTTTTTGCAGGGCATTACGGAAGCGGAAAAACCAATATCGCGGTAAATTACGCTATGTATCTTGCAAAAATGGGAAGAAAAGTTTGCATTGCAGACCTTGATATCGTAAATCCGTACTTCAGAACGAAGGACAGTGCAGAGGAGCTCAGTGCGTGCGGAATAGATCTTATCTCACCGAGATACGCTAACACGAACGTGGATCTTCCCGCGCTTCCGCCCGAAAGCTACAGGCCCGTTCAGGACAAGAGCGTCTTTGGCGTTCTCGATATCGGAGGTGACGACAGAGGCGCGTATGCGCTCGGCAGATTTGCCGATTTTATAAAGAAGGAAAACGACTACAGAATGGCGTTCGTTGTGAATTGCTACCGCCCCCTGACGAGCACGGTAGAGGATGCGATCGTTATAATGAAGGAGATCGAGGCGGCGGCAGGTGTTGCCTTTACGGACATCGTTAACAATTCCAATCTCGGCGGCGAGACGGACGGCGGTGTCGTTCGCGATTCCCTTAAGTTTGTCGAAGAGCTTTCGCAGGCTACGGGACTGCCCGTGTGGATGCATACCGCAGAGGAGAGCGTGGCAAGAGAGCTTACCGAGATAGACGTATTTCCTATGAAGCTGCAGAAAAAATATTTCGACCTGCCGGACTGAGCTCCGCAGAGTGAGAAAAGGAGAAAATAAATGGCAAAGGTTACTTTTAACACGGATATGTGTAAGGGCTGCGGACTTTGTGTCGATGCATGCCCGAAGGGATGCCTTGAGATTGCGGCGGATAAGCTTAATCCAAAGGGTTACTCTCCCGCAGTTATGAAGGCTGAAGAAAAATGTATAGGATGTGCATTCTGCGCCACGATGTGTCCCGATTGCATAATCACTGTTGAAAAATAAGGAGAATATCATGGCACAGAGAATTTTAATGAAGGGCAACGAGGCTATCGCAGAGGCCGCGATCCGTGCAGGTTGCCGTCACTATTTCGGTTATCCCATCACTCCTCAGACCGAGATCGCCGCTTATATGGCGAAGAAAATGCCCAAGATCGGCGGTGTTTTCCTTCAGGCAGAGAGTGAGATCGCTTCAATAAATATGGTATACGGTGCCGCGGCGGCGGGTATGAGAGTTATGACCTCCTCCTCGAGCCCCGGAATCTCGCTTAAGACCGAAGGTCTCAGCTACATCGCGGGCTCCGACGTTCCCGCACTCGTCGTTAACGTACAGCGCGGCGGTCCCGGACTCGGAGGAATCCAGCCCTCCCAGTCGGATTATTTCCAGGCTACCAAGGGCGGCGGACACGGTGACTACCGTATGATCGTTCTTGCGCCTGCATCCGTTCAGGAGATGGCGAGCCTTACCATAAAGGGCTTTGATCTTGCAGACAAGTATTGCGTTACCTCTATGATCCTTGCCGACGGTACTATCGGTCAGATGATGGAGCCCATCACCTTTGAGGACACCGAGCCCAAGACCTACGAGAAGCCCTGGGCTCTCACGGGAACGAACCTCAAGCGTCCTCACAATATCGTTAACTCGCTCTACCTCAAGCCCGACGAGCTCGAGAGAAAGAATTTCGAGCGTTTTGAAAAATACAAGGCTATCGAGGAAAACGAGCCTATGTGGGAGGAATATATGATGGACGGCGCGGAGTACGTTGTCGTTGCATTCGGTATTGCCTCGAGAGTGGCTAAAAACGCGGTAGCGGAGGCAAGAAAAGAGGGAATCAAGGTCGGACTTATAAGACCTATCACCCTTTGGCCCTTCCCGACGGCACCCTTCAAGAAGGCTCTTGATACGGCGAAGGCGTTCGTATCCGTAGAGCTTAGTATGGGACAGATGATAGAGGACGTAAGGCTTGCAACAGAATGCAAGTGCCCCGTATATCTCTGTAACAGATGCGGCGGTATGATCCCGAGTCCCGACGAGGTTCTCGCATCTATCCGTAAGGCAGAGAAAGGAGAGCTTTGATAATGGCAGTAGTATTTGAAAAACCTAAATCTCTCACCGATGCTCCGTTTCATTATTGCCCCGGTTGTCCTCACGGTATTATTCACCGCTTGGTAGCCGAGGTTATGGATGAGCTCGGTATCGAGGGTAAGGCAATAGGAGTGGCACCCGTAGGCTGTGCGGTTATGGCTTACGATTATTTCGCCTGCGATATGATAGAGGCTCCTCACGGAAGAGCACCCGCGGTCGCAACGGGAATCAAGCGTTGCCGCCCCGAAAACATAGTATTCACCTACCAGGGTGACGGAGACCTCGCCTCCATAGGTATGGCGGAGACCGTACACTCTGCGGCAAGAAATGAAAATATAACAGTTATCTTCGTAAATAACGCAATATACGGTATGACCGGCGGTCAGATGGCTCCCACGAGCCTTCCCGGTCAGGTAACACAGACCTCGCCCTACGGCCGTGACGTAAATCACTGCGGTTGGCCCATTCGTGTGAGCGAGATGCTCGCAACCCTTGAGGGCCCCGAGTACGTTGCTCGCGTAGCGGTAAACAACGTTAAGAACGTTAAAAACGCAAAGAAGGTTATTAAGAAGGCTTTCCAGAACCAGATCGACGGCAAGGGCTTCTCTCTCGTTGAGGTAGTTTCCTCTTGTCCCACCAACTGGGGTATGACGCCTAAGGCGGCTCTTGAATGGATCGAGAGCGATATGCTTCCTTACTATCCCATCGGCGTATACAAGGACAGAAGTGCAGGGGAGGAGAAGTAAGATGAAAACGACTCAGATCCTTATTGCAGGCTTCGGCGGTCAGGGAATACTCTTCTCGGGAAAGTTCTTGGCTTACAAGGGACTTACCGAGGACCTTCAGGTCTCCTGGCTCCCCTCGTACGGCCCCGAAATGAGAGGCGGTACGGCAAACTGTAACGTTATTCTTTCCGACCTTCCCGTAGGCTCGCCCATCATCACCGCGCCCGACGTTCTCGTTGCGATGAATCTTCCCTCGCTTCAGAAATACGTTGATACCGTAGTTAAGGGCGGACAGATCTACGTTGACTCCTCTCTTATCGACGTCAAAGTCGAGAGGGATGACGTTGAGGTCTTCTATATCCCCGCAACTCAGATGGCGAAGGATGAGGGCATCGGCTCTCTTGCCAATATGATAATCGTCGGACACCTTCTCGAGAATCATCCCGAGCTTTCCTTCGAGGGAACTGATGAGGTCGTTAATAGCCTCGTGCCTCCCAAAAAAGAGGCTCTTAAAGAGCTTAATATGAAGGCTCTTGATCTCGGAAAGAACTATAAATGTAAATGATTATTGTCATTTTAAAGTGTAAAAAAGAAATTCTGCTGTATCATACAGCTTTTTAAAGGAGAAAATACAATGAACGCAATGACAGAAATGAGCAAATACCGTCACGAGAAGGTATTGTTCGTAAACAATGAAAAGGCTGGTCTTAAGGCTATTATCGCCGTACATAACACCAACCTCGGCCCCGCTATCGGCGGATGCCGTCTCTTCCCCTATGCATCTTACGACGACGCACTCTTCGACGTTCTCCGTCTTTCTCGCGGAATGTCTCACAAGAACGCAGTTGCAGGCCTTCCCCACGGTGGCGGAAAGGGTGTAATCATCGCTGATCCCTCCCAGAAGACCGAGGCAATGTTCGAGGCATTCGCTGAGGCGGTAAACGGTCTTGGCGGAGACTATATCACCGCAGAGGACGTGAACACCACCTGTGACGATGCTCTCGTTATGCTTCGCAAGACAAAATATCTCTGCGGACTTCCCCAGAACAGCGGAGACCCCTCGCCCTTCACCGCTCGCGGCGTATGGCAGGGAATCAAGGCTACCGCTAAGGTTGCTCTCGGAGCAGATTCTCTCGACGGACTTACCGTTGCGGTACAGGGACTCGGTAAGGTTGGTTACGACCTCTGCCGTCTTCTTCACAACAGCGGTGCAAAGCTTATCGTTGCTAACCGCAGCAACAAGGAGATCGCTCTCCGTGCAGCTGAGGAGTTCGGTGCTATCGTAGTTCCCACCGAGGAGATCTACAGCCAGAAGTGTGATATCTTCTCTCCCAACGCAATGGGTGCTATCATCAATCCCACCACTATTCCTATGCTCAACTGTAAGGCGGTTGCAGGCGGATCCAACAACCAGATCCTTGACGATGAGTCCGGTCTCGCTCTTAAGGCTCGCGGCATCTTCTACGCTCCCGATTTCGTAATCAACGGCGGCGGCGTTATCAACGCGGCAGCAGAGGTTGACGGTCCTTACAACAAGGAAGAGGTTCTCAAGAAGGTTGACAACATCTATAACTCCATCGAGCACATTCTCACCGAGTCCAAGGCTACCGGCGAGCCCGAGGGTGTTATCGCAACCAGATACGCTGAGTCTCTCATCTATCGTTAATTTTGGTTTTTAAGGCTCAAGATATAAAGCTTGAGCGCATAAAATAAAGATATCCCCTCGGGAGCGCAATTGACGTGCCCGAGGGATTTTTAACTTTTAAAGGCGTTTTTTGTAAATATATGTTATCAATAGCACGGTTAAACGATGAATTTGATTACGAAATCGGTGTATTCCAACCGCTTGTTGCCTTTGCCGACTTTACATACTGTTGCGGATGCATCGTATCCTCGATCAGCGTGACGCTATCCTCGTAACAATTTTCATCGGGATCAAAGACCGCCAAAAAAGTATAACTGTAAGTATTTATGTGTTTGTCGTAATAATCCTCAAAGTACGTATAGATCACGTGCATTTCTCTTCCGTAGCTATCGGACATTAAATAGCTTGAATATCTGACGAAGGAAATATTACGGGGATTGACGTATATATCGGCTTTTTCGTAATATCTCTCAATTACCGTTTCAAATTGATGATCCTTGATCTTAAGCTTATCTTTTTCCGGCTTTCTTTTCAGTATTTCGGATCTCTCGCATTTGCTCTCGTCTATCGGAAGATCCCAATCGTTCAGGGTTTTGAGGCTCAATACCTCTTCGCTCTTTGGATCAACCTGTATTTCCTCTTCGTCATGGCTGTAGCTCGGTATAAATACGTAGCAATCGTCCGGATAATAATACACGGTATCGTTACCTCGGTATTGCATTACGAGAGCGAGAGTGGGACCGCGCATCTCACTGTAGGAAAACAAGATCCTTCCGTAGTTGTCTGTTTCCAGTATCTCAACGTCGGCATCATAAAGCGCTTCTCCGTTGCTGCCGTGTCCTCTTATCGTAGGCACGTTGCACCAGGCTACGGTACAGAGATCGGGATAGTCTCCGCGGTATTTAAGGTACATGCAACCCGTAGCGGAGAGTATAAGGGAGGTAACGGTAAGCATCAAAGCACATATTTTAATTAAGCTTTTTCTCATAGCTTTAACCTCCTTGCGCGTTATTTAAGGGGGTGTTCCAACCGTTAGCCGCTTTGAGCTCGCGTATCTGTTCTTGGTAGCTCGTCTTGTCTGCGAGCTCTACCATAAACGTATCATTGTTATAGCTCTCGTCCGGCATCAGTATGGCGATCATTTCGAGCGGGTATTCTGTGTGCAAAAGGTTCAAGTTTGGATCCTCATTATAAACGTAGTATACGCATTCAACGTAATAAAGACGTCTGCCGTAGGCATCGGTTGCCATCCAGTTTTCATATACGTTGGTTCCGTAATATCCCGAAATATATTCAGCGGGGATATTGTGTCCGTTTTTTATAGCGACGCTGAAGATCTCTTCCTTCCATACGTCATCTCTGAGATTGACACTGTCTTTTCTGAACGACCACGGTCCTGTAAGCTTAGGTCTCGTTATCTCTGCGCTTTCGAAGAGCGATTCCTGAAGAGGCTCGTTCCAATCGTTCATTTCCTTGAGGCTTGCCAAGGCATCAGAGGGGCAGAGCTCACGGTAAAGCTCCATAAGTCTTTCCTCGGAAAGCTTTTTGTCCCTTATATCGTAAATGCTATCGGGCGTCTTGAATGAGATCGTGGATCTTTGGGGATAGAACCAAACACGCTCCTCGCTTTCCTTTTGAACTACGAGGACCGAAAGCGGCTTATCCGTGGATTCAAAGTATATATAAAGTCCTCTGCCGTAGGAATCGGTCTCCAAAAGCAGTATCTGGGGATCCCTGAATCGCGTGGTTTTGCGCGTGGCTCCAAACGTGTTCGGTATCTCCGTATACGCAAGCGTGTATGCTCCGGGATAGTCGCCCTTGTATCCACTGTATGAACGGCAGCTGCATAGCGCGAGCATCAACAACGCGATCAAGCATACTATGGCGGGAATTTTGATCAATAGCTTCATATACGCACCTTCTTTCCAAAAAAAAGCGGAAGCTTTTTAAGTATTATAACACAAAAGCACAACGAAAGTCAATATGCTCAAGCTTGAGCTATAACGGAGGAGGTTTAAGCTTATAAAAAGGTGCGCGCGATTTGAATTATATCCGTAATATAAAATCTTTCAAAAATACAGCGTAATATTGCGAAATGAAAAGCCGATAGACCGTGACGCCTATCGGCTTTTCGGGTTATATCGCAAACAAAAGTTTGCAATATACGGTTATACCGTTCCGGTTACTGTGAGAACTACGACACCTGGAGTGGTGGTTATGACACCGGTTGCGGCGTCCTGCACGTAGGTTGCGGCAGGTACCGTTATCGTTCCATCGGTGGTAGCAAAGGCTCCCGTAGTCTCGTTATAGGTGTATCCCGTGCCTTCAGCAAGAGGCGTTCCGTCAAGAGCTACGGTGATATTGCTAAGTGCGGGATTGAAGGTATCGCTGATAACGATGCCGCCGGTCGCATCAACGGGGGTATTACCGAGATTTTGAACGATGATCGTATAGGTGAGCTGATCGTTATCCGTAAGGACCGCAGGGCATACTGCCTTTGCAATAGTTAACACGGGTGCCTCGGTAACGGTAACCGTTGCGGTATCCGTGATAACACCGATGCCTGCGCCTCCGTTCGTTGAGGCGGTGTTGGTTATAGCCGAGCCTGCCTCAATGGGTGCAAACTCATTTGCCCGTGTTTCGTAAATAAAGGTGGCGGTGGTGTTTGCGGCAAGATCTATGCCCGTGATCTCGAGGTTGCCGACCGCAGTTACCGTGGGTGCAGGCTGAAGCACACCGTTGAGGTAGTAAAGCATTGAGCCCGTAACGTAGGTGAGAGGAACTGCCGCAATGCCGCCGGCGGTGGTATACGCACCGAGATCGTCGGTCACGGTGAGGTCGTTATAAGCGGTGCCGCCCATATTACTGAGGGTGATAGCGTAGACGACCGAGCCGTCCTCGGTGTAAGTGCCGGTTACGGCGGTTTTCGTTATCGTAAGTCCCGAGAGAAGCTCCGCTTCGGTAGTGTTGGAATTTAATACGTTACCGCCGTAGCTCAGCGTTGCCTGGTTAAAAAACGTTGCCATTTTTGTCTCCTTTTGTTTTTATCCGCTTTTTATGAGCGGATTCGTTTGTTAACGACCGCACGGAAAAACGATAAAAAAGCTTTCCCGACAGTCATTAACAGTATATGACGGTGGGTGAGTTTTGGGCATTTCTTCTCGCGTTTCTGTACGGCGTCAGATATTACGCGCTCGCTTGTATTGACGGAGAGTGGTTTGTATGGTATACTACATGTGATGTTTTTAGTGTAATTTTAAAGAAGGGAGAGCGCGATGGGGGTTAAGATATGGTTCAGGCTATGGAGAAGATCGTTATATAAGATATTGACCTTTGACCGAAAAAGAAAAAGAACTCAGGCGCAACGCGAAAAAGAGCGTGCGAAAAGAATACGCAGTAAGTACTCGTCCCAAAATTATTATAAAATGAAAAAACGCGAGCTCAAGCGAAGACGTCGCGGATCGGTATCTGACAGACGGCTTTTGGAGGGCTTGATAGGGCTCGCGCTCACAACGGTTGCGATTGTTCTTTTGCCTCTCGGATTTTTTGATTGGGCGAAAAAGAGCAGTCTTTTAAGGGGCTCAAAGAGAAAAAGAATGCACGTCTACCGTGCTCGCGAGGGCGAAAGATATAAAAACGGCGGTACTGCCACAGCCTCGCGCGGTGATCACACCGAAGGTGCGGTGTCGGTAAAAGCACCTGCGGTAGATGACAAAACTCCACACGGTACCGGAGGAAAAGCCTTCACCAAGGAGCCTCGCAAGGAATATCACAATAGTGAGCCAACGCGCGTCAGTGCTGAAATATTTGCAGGCAAGAGCTTCACCGAGAGAGCACCGAGAGCTGCGGCAGAGATCTCTTTTAAAACGCCCGTCGTGAGTGAGGTGCGCGAAGAAAAGTCTTCTAAAGGTACCGCAAGCGTTTCCTTGGGCGAGAGCGAAGGCGTGCCGAGATCTAAGCCAAAAAACGAAAGAGATCAGTACATAAAAAAGAGATTTACCGTAAAAGCCCCTGAGGGAGCCGATCTTAAGGCTATGTCTCGCCTTTCTGCCGCCACGTATCTTGAGATTGAATTTGACGGAACCTTCCCCGACGATAAGGAAGCCGTTAGGGTTGTTTACGGTGGCGTTACCTTAGGATACGTCGAAAAGCAGGACCGCCTTGCCATCGTCACCTGCCTGAAGCTTAAGCGCAGGATATACGGTGTAGTTACCGATCCGTGCAGAGACGGTATGGGCGTTGAGTTTGAGGCGTGGATAGAGCGTGGCTGATCAAAAACGCAAAAAACGTGTAACCTTTTTCATTTTTGAGTGTCTTATAAGTGAAAGGGTAAAAAGCGTATAAAAACGAAAAATGAAAGGAGTAAATATATGAATTTTGAGAATGCATATCAGAAATTTTTAAACGGAACGGCAAGTCCCGAGGAGATAGAGTTCGTTCGCAGTGAGATGAAAAAGGCGAACGAGATAAACGATATCTTAACTAACGTAAAAAGCAACGGTGCGACGAGCGTCGCAGAGGAAGAGACCGTAAAAAAGGCAATGAAGAGCTATCGCAAGAAGGATACCCTTAAGATACTCCTCATCGTCGGTTGCGCTATGGTCACGCTCGCTATCGCGATCGCGTGCGCTATAGGAATCCCCGTGCTCTCGAAGGCGAAGGGCAATACGAATTACACGAGAGAGCAGGCTAAGGAAATAGCCGTCAAGTACGTTGCAGATAGATTTCCCGAGGGCAGAGAGAACATCGAGGTCAAAGAGATCGAGCGCGAGCTTGAGATCGACGGAAGGGTTAAAAACGCGCGCTACGTCTACGTCGTTGAGGTCTATAACGGCATAAACGAGGTATATGAGATCGAGATAGACGGAAAAACCGGAAAGATCCTTGAGATTGACGATTAATAAGAATTTAAAGCCGATGAGGAGGAAATCCCGTCGGCTTTTTTCTTCGGCTTGTATTGCTTCGTGTGAATTCTTTTTTAAATATTGATTTTTAAAATAAAAATGGTATAATAATTGTATAGAACTCGTGTGAGCGTGAGGCTTGAACGGCGGCGGCAGGTATGCTTTTACGTTGGATTTTCTTTTCGTAACGCTTGCTGCTTTAAAGGACGTAACACCTTGCTTTTAAGGTGTGGAAAACGTTTACAAAGCAATGGCTTTTGTATCTTTGTGGAAAGGATGTTAAAAGCTCTGAATAAACAAAAACACTTGAAAGGTAAACAAATGTTTGAATTTAAGGATAAAATCGTCGTTGTAACGGGCGGTGCCGGAGGGATTGGCAAGTGCATTGCGGATGAGTTTTCTAAGGCGGGTGCTACGGTTTGCGTAATAGATATTTTGGAAAACGGCTATTTCGTTGGCGATCTTGCGGACAAGGAAACGCTTGAGAAATTTGCAGAAAAGGTTATAGCGGATCACGGCCGCGTTGATTGTCTTGTGAATAACGCCGCGCCAAAGTCGTGCGGTATCACCGATGGGAGCTACGAGGATTTTGAATACGCGCAACGCGTTGGCGTTACGGCTCCCTTTTATCTCTCGAAGCTCTTCGCTCCCTATTTCACTAAGGGCGCGAGCATCGTTAATATATCGTCCTCGCGAGACCGTATGAGTCAAGCCGAGACGGAGAGCTATACTGCGGCGAAGGGCGGTATCTCGGCATTGACACACGCTATGGCGGTGAGTCTTGCGGGTAGAGTGCGAGTTAATTCGATCTCGCCCGGCTGGATAGATAACGCTTATACGGTATACGAGGGTGCCGATGCAGTTCAGCAACCCGTCGGAAGAGTCGGCAATCCTCTTGATATCGCAAATATGGTGCTTTATCTCGCTTCTGATATGGCAGGATTTATCACGGGCGAGAACATCTGCATTGACGGTGGTATGACTCGGCAAATGATCTACCACGGTGATTTTGGATGGAGCCTTAACAAAAATTAATTAAAAGGAGAATAGGTATGGAATATATCGCATCAAAAACAAGATATGAGAGTATGAAATATAACAAATGCGGAGAGAGCGGACTTAAGCTCCCTGCGGTCTCGTTGGGACTTTGGCACAACTTCGGTGCTAACGACGATTTTGAGAACATGAGAGCTATGTGCTTTACCGCCTTTGATAACGGTATTACGCATTTCGATCTTGCCAACAACTACGGCCGTCCCGTGTGCGGAAGTGCGGAAGAAAATTTCGGAAAAATATTGCGCGAGGATATGCGTGCATACCGTGATGAAATGATCATAAGCACCAAAGCAGGCTATACGATGTGGGAAGGTCCTTACGGTGATTTCGGAAGCAGAAAATATTTGCTTGCAAGCCTTGATGCAAGTCTTAAACGCCTTGGCGTTGATTACGTTGATATCTTTTACCATCACCGCCCCGATCCAGATACGCCTCTTGAGGAAACGATGGGAGCACTCGATCACGCAGTGAAGAGCGGAAAGGCACTTTATGCGGGACTTTCGAATTACGACGGTGAGACGATGACGCGCGCGGCGGCGATCCTTCGCGAGATGCGCTGTCCCTTCGTTATAAACCAGAACCGCTATTCCATATTCGATCGCAAGGTAGAGGAAAACGGACTTTTAGATGCGTCGGGTAAGGAGAAAAAGGGCGTTATCGTTTTCAGTCCTCTTGCCCAAGGGCTTTTGACCGACCGTTACGTTAACGGAATCCCTGCGGATAGCCGTATCAGAACGAGCGGTATCTTCTTAAAGGAAACGAGCTTGACCGAGGAAAAGCTTGCTAAAATAAAGGCGTTGAACTCGCTCGCAAAAGAGAGAGGCGAGAGCCTTGCTCAGATGGCACTTGCTTGGGTTTTGCGTCGAAAAGAGGTTACGAGCGTGCTCGTCGGTGCATCAAAGCCCTCGCAGATCATAGATAATCTCGGTGCGATGAGCTCCGCTCCCTTCAGCGCGGAAGAGCTTGCCGAGATCGACAGAATTTCACTTGGATGATCCCGCTTTGCCTGAAAAGAAAAAATGAGAAATAAATATCTTGAAAACTTAAGCAAAATCGAATTCGTCGTAACGAATGCCTGCACCGGCAGGTGTAAGCATTGCTCGGAGGGAGAGCACACCGCCCACCCATTGATGATCGATCCCGAAGCCTCTGCTGAGGTGGTAAGGGTGGTTGCCGAAAAATACGCTATCAGGACCGTTATGACCTTTGGCGGAGAGCCGCTTTTACACACGGGTGCGGTCTATGCTATTATGAGTGCCGCGCGTGAATTGAATATCGAAAAACGGCAGGTAATTACGAACGGCTATTTCACGGCCGACCGCGAGCGTATGAGGGAGGTCGCAAAAAGGCTTTCCGAGTGCGGTGTCAACGACCTTCTTCTTTCGGTAGATGCCTTCCATCAGGAAACGATACCGCTTGACACGGTCAAGGCTTTTGCCGTCGAGCTGAAGGCGTTCGGCGTTCCCGTTCGTCTTCAACCTGCGTGGCTCGTGAGCCCCGACGACGATAACCCATACAACCGCAAAACGCGAGAGCTCCTCGCGAGCTTCTCTGAGCTTAATATCCCCGAGGGATCGGGCAACGTGATATTCCCCGAGGGCAACGCCCTGAAATATCTCGGTGAATATTTCACCGACTCGCGCCCCGAAAATCCCTACGAGGAGGACCCCCGAGACGTTCGTTGCATCTCCCTATCTCCCGACGGCTCCGTCCTCGACGGCAATATCCACAAAACCGATATTATGGATATCTTAGAGGGGTATGAATAATGAATAAAATTATAGTTATCGGATGCTCGGGGAGTGGGAAAACGACGTTTGCGTTAAAGCTTCACGAGCTTTCCGGGATACCGCTCTTTCATCTTGACGCTATTTGGCACAGGGCGGACAGAACGCATATTACAAGAGATGAATTCGATGCGCGACTCGGAGAGATACTCGCGCTCGACAGATGGATAATAGACGGAAATTACAGTCGCACGCTTGAAAGACGGCTTGCCGCGTGCGATACGGTGATGCTCTTCGATCTTCCAACGGAGGTAGCACTTTCGGGCGCGATAGCGCGCCTTGGAGTAAAAAGATGCGATATGCCGTGGGTGGATACCGAGCTCGATCCTTGGCTTCGCGGTGAGATAGAGAGCTTCGGGGAGAAGCAATTGCCCGTGATATACGAGCTGATCGAGAAATATAAGGACGGAAAAGCCGTTTACGTTTTTAAAAGCCGTAAGGATGCCGATAGGCTTCTTCGTCAAGCGGAGCTTTAAGAAAAGGAGCAAAAATGATAGATTACGGATTGCAGGGAAGAGTAGCTTTGATAAGCGGAGCGAACAATCCCGAAGGAATCGGAGCGACTTGTGCTATTGCTTTTGCTAAGGAGGGTGCGCGTGTCGTTTTGGTCTATAAAAGGATACCGAGAGCGTACGATAAAAGTAAGACCAGTGAGATGGGAGCCGACAGATATTTTGCGGCAAACGCAGGCGGCGCGGAAGAGGTAGAGCGTAAGCTCGGGGAAATCGGTGCTGAATATCTCGTTATAGAGGGTGATATCACCGACGAGGAGTGCGTAAAGGAAATATATGAAAAAGCGGTAGAAAAGTACGGTAAAGTTGACATTTTGGTCAATAATGCGGCTGACGGAGATATGGACGGGATCGATACTATTGAAAAAATCACCCCTGCCGTAATTGACGGTACGTTTGCGGTAAACGTTCGC
>JBGVKA010000070.1:0-32970 GCA_045129715.1 Eubacteriales bacterium
CACTCCCGTGTCGTGAGCTGTTTGCTATTCGTCGGTCGGACACGACGAATGACGCAATATACCGCGAGCGGTATGCGCAAATCAGATTATTTAGGAACAATCCAATCCCTTTGCCAACTCGCGTGCGTGGGACTTCGCTTCGAAAAACGTTTATGTGCGCTCACCCGGAACCGAGACTCCTTGGTACGAGGAGAATGACGGAAGCTGGGAGATCAGCGCAAAGGCGTAAGGCTTTGCGCGGTGAGATCCATTTCTGTGAAATGGAATAGATCCAAACAGGTTTGGATGAAATCGCTATGCGATGAAATCCCGCTTTGCAGGATTTTATGAAAACGAAGGGCTTAGCCAAAGAGAATCGGCTAAGCCCTTTTTGATTTGTCATAATATACGGAAAAACTTTTCCGCCCTTTTGTGTTGATTTTATATAGTAAAAGCAGTAACTTGTAAACAGCTTGAAAATGGTTCTTTTAGCGTTTTTTCTTTTTATCAATGATGAAACAAATAATATCAACAATAAGTACCACAATATTGACAATCAAAAAGACAGTAAATATTGTCTTAGAGTGCTGCAACATAGATATAGCAGACCAATAAATTGCACCTATAACGGTTATAATGCAAACAATCCAAAAGAAATTTTTATTCTCTCCCATAGTCTACTCCTTTACCCGAAAAAGCGCATAAACAACATCGCCATAACAGTAAACATCGAAACAAGTGTAGCTAACATAGCAACAATAACGTGAACATCTGCTTTTTTCATAATAATACCGCCTTTCGTGTTGTTAGGTTAATTATACCACAAAACCTCTCACCTTTCAACCTATAAAATAAAAATGCTTTTCGACCAACGGGCGAAAAGCTACCTTACCTTTTCACTATTCACTCTTACCTATTACTTTCCAAAAAATCCGTACACGCCGAATTAGTGAAAAGTGAAGAGTGAAAAGTGAAAAAGTAAAAAATTCCGCACACTTGCGTGTACGGAATTTTTTGGAGGTTCCACCCAGATTTGAACTGGGGATAGAGGTGTTGCAGACCTTTGCCTTACCACTTGGCTATGGAACCGAATGCCCATATATTATATCAAAGCAAAAACGGTTTGTCAAGTCTTTTTGCAAAGTTTATTTAAACTTTTTTCGTTTCATTCCTTTTCTTTTTGTATCCCGGGTTGCAAATCGGGTATTTTTATGCTATAATTAAAAGCCGTGTGTTAATAGCGTTTTTCTATTTACAAAATTCGTTTTTTGTGGTAGAATTGTAGCGTATATATGATAAAAAGCATAGGAAAAGAAATGAAAGAAATTAGAAACCAAGTTTTTGATAGCGAAAGAGCGTTGTACGGAAGCGTTGGACTTAGCGTTATTGATTGCCGATTTGAAGGCGAGGGGGACGGTGAGAGCGCGCTTAAGGAGAGCCGCGACGTTAGTGTCAGCGGTTGCTTTTTCGATTTGAGATACCCCTTCTGGCACGACGAGGGGCTTGCCGTTCTTAATAGCGAGCTCAGTGAAAATTGCCGTGCGCCGTTTTGGTATTCGCGCGGAATAAAAATAGAAAATTCGAAGCTTCACGGAGTGAAGGCTCTTCGCGAATGCGGTGAGGTCGAGATATCGGGCTGTGATATCGTTTCCACCGAGTTTGGTTGGTCTGTTGACGGTATCCGTATGACCGATACCACCGCTGTGGGCGAGTATTTTATGATGCGCTCGTCGGGACTTCAATTTTCCGGCGTAGAGCTTTCGGGCAAATATTCCTTCCAATACGTGACGGATGCGGTCTTTGAGGGGTGCGTTTTTAATACCAAGGATGCGTTCTGGCACGCGAAAAACGTTACCGTCAGAAACTCCGTCGTAAACGGAGAATATCTCGCTTGGTATGCCGAGAATATTACGTTTGAAAACTGTAAGATCTCGGGCACTCAGCCCTTCTGCTACTGCCGTGGTCTTAAGCTTATAAGCTGCGAAATGACAGGTGCCGATTTCAGCTTCGAAAAATCCGAGGTAGAGGCAACTCTGACGACTCCGATCATAAGCATTAAAAATCCGAGGAGCGGTTATATCACGCTACCCTCGGCAGAGGAGATAATAATCGACGAGCCTACGACTTGTATAATAACCGAGACGGAAAAGGCGTTGGTTTAACCTTGCGAGCTTCGGCGTTCAATTTAATAAGTAAAACGGAGAGCGTTTAGCTCGTGTCCGACTTGGCACGGGGCTATGCTCTCCGTTTTTATTGTATTTTTTTTGAAATTTGCGTTATACGAGCGGAAGCTCGGTCATTCTGAGCTTTGCCGCGCCGTATGGGTAAAGCTCTATTTCCTCTTCTTCGCCGAGGGGCTCTCTTGATTCGGGGATCTTCGCGCATACGGTCTCAAAGCCATCCTCAAGGCCCCAATTGATCCTTTTGACTTTCGCTTTTACCGCGACGGGCGGATTCTCGGAGCTAAAGGGAATATCCGAGATCTCGCGAGCTTCAAGCGAAAGCTCACGCGAGGAGTATGCGTAGCTCCAATCGGATACGGGGATATACTCATAGTCGCAATAGGGGAATTTCCTTTCAATGCCCTTGGCGGTGTATTCGTGCATCCTCTTTTCGTATTTGATGGGAAGAGAGAAGACGAGCGAGCCGCATTTTACGGTCTTGAGATCGTTCGGGCGGTCAATAAGCTCGGGTGCGGTCTTAAAGGAGAGCGTTATCACGGTGCTTTCGCCCTTCGGAATACGGAAGGAAAGCGAGGCGGTTTTTTCGCGAGGCATACCGCAAACGGTAAGTTCTTTCGCAAACGAGGGGATATTCACACGAAGCGTGATATCCTTTTTTGATTCGACCGTATAGGTGAAGGTGTTTTCGAAGGGGTAGCTCGTTTCAAGTCTGATCGAAAGCTCGCTTGTCGTCAGTGACGAGGGGATAGGAACTGCGGATACGATCTCCTCACCGTTATACATAAACGTAGAGAGCGCGAGCTTTGGCCATCCCTGATTGAAATTCGCTGTGCAGCATCCGAAATGCGGCTCAAGTCCGAAGAGGTGCGCCTCGTTGTTGTTGGTTCTGAATATCGACCTTCCTGGGAGCTTTTGGCAGGCGATCTGATTACTCATCTGAACGTATTGGTGAGCCCACATATCGTCACTTATCGTCGCAGGAAGGGCGTTGAAGGCGAGCGTTTCAAGTCTCTCTATCCATTTTGCATCACCCGTTGCGGCAAAAAGGTGCTCATATGAATACATCTGCTCGGTTACCGCGCAAAGCTCGGTGCCTTGAATGGGGCTGAGTCCCGAAAGGCACTCGTCACCCGTGAAAAGACCGACGGCGGTGCCGTTGTGATTTTTTAGTATACTGCCGAGCCTTTCAGCCGCGTCGGTGTAAGTCTCTCCGAGGATATCCGAGGATACCGCTTCGTATTTGAGCATCATCACGAGGTTAACTATATGAGTGTCAAGAGTCCATTTGTTGAGAGGTCTTTTCCAAAGGTCAGTGATGCCGTTGTAATCCACGCCCTGCTCTTTAAGGATTCTCGCAAGATCGGTTATCCAAGGCTCGTTGAATCTTCTGTTCAAGAAATCTATAGCAATGAATCCCTCAAACCAACGGTATTTGCCCCAAGCGAAAAGCTTGACGGTGCCATTGGTGAGAAGCTCGTAGTAATTCTTCATTACTCGGTAAAGAACGTCGGGGATCCTCTCATCAGCGGAGCAATCGTAATAAACGGTGAGCACCTTCGATATAAGCAGGATAGCCCAAGTGTCGTAGGTGGGGATCTTTTCGTCGGGGCAGGGGCAGATCCAACCGCTCGGCTTCTGATAAGAGAGGATAGCGTCTATATATTTCTTCGCTCTTGCGATCATATCCTCGTTTTCGAGGAGGTATGCGAGAGGGATAAAGCCGTCGAGCCAATAGGGAACTCTTTCCCAGCCTTCAGCATCTCCGCCTATCCAGGCACTGTCACGAACGTCGCGCCAGACCTTGTCGAGACTTCCACTGAGTCCCTTCGCCTGTATTTCAAGCTGACGCTTGAGCCAACCCTGAGGCTTTATTTCCTTTGACGTGTAAAAATTCCAAGTGCGCATTTTTCGTCTCCAAACGCTTGCTTTTTAAGTTTTTTCGGGCGTTTTTGGGGTGAACCTCAAACGGCTCGCACACCCTATCCGCCACGGGTTTATTATAGCACAAAGAAAAAGGAAACTCAATGCTTTTTTGAAATTGAGCTTCCTTTTTATATAAATATTACGTTTTAAAATTACTTGGTTGCGGCTTCCTTGATTGCCTTGTTTGCGGTCATTTTAGCCATTATCTTTATCCAGCCGAAGTAGATGCCGTAGACACAGAGCACCGTGCCGTAGATAGCCGCGATGGAGAGGAAGGGCATAACGTAGGGAGAGATACCGAAGGTTGAGCCGGTGAGGAAGAGCCAATCGTAGTGGTGGTTTCCGTCTCCGCCTGCATAAGAGGTGTTGTAAGCAAAATTGCCTAAGGTCGCCCATACCGCGAGGATCGCGAGAAGAACGAGGGGCTTATAGCAATTCTTGAACTTGGGAGTGAATTTACCCGATGCGATAGCGCATATAGACCATGCCAAGAGTATACCGTGGAAAACGAAGGTCTGGAGTATTTTGTAGCAGAAGGGAGATATCTCACCGATCGCACTGCCGGGATATACGAGGTACATAAGAGGTGCCGCTACTGCAAGGAACGCTACGGGCTCTATGAATTTTTCGAACTTCTTGTTGAACTGAACGAATGCAACGATAGGACAAAGCACGGTGCACAAATGGAAGGGGAGCTTGTCAATGTTCATCGTAAAGTCGCTTGAAACGAAGGGCTGAAGGAATATATCGGCAACGTAAACGGCAATGAGCGCGTATGCGAGCTTACGGAGTACCGATTCGCTTTTTTCGGAATGCTTTCTGATGTAGAATGCAAGTCCTATCGAAAGAGCTAAAATAATTACGAGATACAAAATGTGGAATACGTTTAAAAATGCGATCTCAAAGGGTTCTTCCTTTTTTTCCAAGAGATTAATTAAAAAGTTATGCATTGTGCTTCTCCTTTTATTTCTTTATTTTTATCGTTTATGCTTATACGTTTTTGAGCGAAGTCTTATTCGGTGACCTCGGAGTCGGCCTTCTCCTCCTCGGAGAATCTCGCCTTAAGGAGCGAATACCATCTTTCCTCCTTCGGAAGCGCGAGGGCTTCGTAGGTAGCGGTGATGGCGAATGCTACGATAACTCCCATAAGTCCCATAACGGGGGTGATGAGCCAAGGCATATCGGCAAAGGGTGCTTCAAGAAGGTACATAGAGTTGCAGGGCTCAAGACCGCATATAGCGTAGAGCGTGTTGATGATCGTTCCGTCGACGTAGAATATCAAAAGTCCGATAACGACCGAGATAACGTTCTTAACGCGGATCTTAACGTATCCCGCAACGAGAAGATATATAATTCCTATAAGCATCGTGGAATGGCTGAGAAGTCCCTTTAAAACGTCGTAGTCGAGAAGGCTCGGCGTTGCATCGTAGTTGGCGTTAAGAATGATTCCGATCGATCCGCAGACCGTACCGCCAAGCACGAGAAATTCACTGAGAACGCGGAATACCGGACCGTTTTTGTTCTTCATAAACGCTACCGCAACGAGAAGCCACATACAAACGTTGCACGGATGTATCGGGAAGAGCATCGGGCTTTCAACCTCGGCGGTGTTATCTCTGAGATAATCTACCCAGAGCGAGCTGTAATGGATAATTACGGTGATGATCGCGAAGAATTTCAAGCCTGCGGCCTTTTTTCCCTCGGTCTTGAAATACTTGTGCATCAGATAAAGCAGTGCGGCACTTACAAGTGCCGATATTACCATATATAGAATATGAGTTAAATCAAACATAAAAGTATAGTTCCTCCGTTGACATTAGCATTGTATCAAAAAATGTTTTAAAAATCAACAAAAAATGACACTTTTATTTATTAATTATTATTAAATGCCCTTTAATAATATGCGTTTTCGGAGCTTTAGTTGTCGCTTTTTGGGTATGCGAGAGGGAAAGAAACGGCTTTTTCGGGATATAAAAAAGATCGCGAAAAAGCTTCCGCGATCTTTTTTATGTATTTATCCGGTACGCAGTGTGCGTTTAACTGATACGCAGTAACGTAGGAGCTATGCTATCAATCCTCGATAGCCGCCTTCTTCTTGTTGACCTTGCTGATTATCTCCATATCGAACTTGGGCTTTCTCGTTTCGAACTCGAAAAGACCGTTGACCTCCTGCTCAACGTCGGTGAGCTGGGTGTAGCAGAAGCCGAAGATCTTGGGGTTATCAAGCATAGCGGTGGTGAGTCCGTCGTATCTTGCGTAGAACTCCTCGTAGCTTGAGGGAGCCTGACCGTAGCTCCAAGCCTTCTTGCTGTCGTTCTTCATAGCCGCGCTGAGATCAAGACCGATTCCTCCGTACTCGGAGATGAAGAAGGGCTCACCGCGCCAGGTCTGTCTGTCAAGGTATGCTCTCGCACCCACAAGCTTGTTTTCCTTGTAGATCGTGTCGTATCTCTCCTTGAAGGTCTCGGGGTTCTGATCGTAGTCGTGAAGATCGAAAATATCGGTGATAACGTGGAAGTTTCCGCTCGTATCGATGCAGGGACGGGTGGGATCGAGACGCTTGGTCTCCTCGTAAACTATACGGAGGAGGGAGTTGTCCTGACGCTTTTTCTGATTACCGAAGTCCCAGGTCTCGTTGAAGGGGCACCAGCCTATGATGGAGGGATGGTTATAGTCGCGCTTTACGGAGCTGAGCCAGTCGGGAAGGAAGGTCGCAAGGTTTGCGATGTTGGAGTGATCAAGTCCCCAGTTTCCGTACTCTCCCCATACCATATATCCCATCTTATCGGCGTGATAGAGGAAGAGGGGCTCGAATACCTTCTCGTGAAGTCTTGCACCGTTGAAGCCTGCCGCAAGGGAGCACTCAATGTCCTTAACGAGAGCCGCCTCGGAGGGCGCGGTCCAAACGCCGTCGTGATAATATCCCTGATCGAGAACGAGTCTCTGAAATACGCTTCTGCCGTTGAGAAGGAACTTGCCGTCCTTCATCTCAATGTGACGCAGACCAAAGTAGCTCGTTACAACGTCCTCACCAAAGGTGAACTTAACGTCGTAGAGATTGCCCTGTCCGAGATCCCAAAGGTGAGTCTCGGAGAGCTGTACCTCAAGGTTTCCGGTAACGGAAAGATTGTTTTTCTTAGCCTCGCCGACCTTCTTGCCCTCGTAGAATACCTCTGCGGTAAGGTCGCCCGAGCCAACGAGCTCAAGGCTTACGGAAACGGAGGAGTTGTTAGCGTCGGGAGTGATGCGAGCGTACTTGATATAGCTTTCGGGAACGGACTCGTACCAAACGGTCTGCCAAATACCCGTGGTTCTCGTATAGCAGCAGCCAACGGAATAGAATTTCTTGGACTGCTTTCCGAGTCCCTGCTTGGTGGAGAGGGTGTCGTCAAAGCAACGGATGGTTATATCGTTTTCGCCTGCGACGAGAAGCTTCGTAATATCGTATTCGAAGGAAACGAAGCCGCCAACGTGGGGAAGACCTGCCTCAACGCCGTTTACGTAAACGGTGGTCTCAAAGTCTGCCGCACCGACGTGGAAGATTATTCTTCTTCCCTTAAGCTCCTCCTCGGTGAAGGTGAGAACCTTCTTGTACCATACCTGAAGCATAAAGTCCTTTTCTCCAACTCCCGAGAGCGAGCTTTCGGGACAGAAGGGAACGTTTATCTTAAGGGGGAGCTCCTTAGCCTTATGAAGATTTCTGTCAAATCCGCTTGCGGACTTGTCTATTTCAAACATCCATTCGCCGTTAAGATTGACGAAGGATTCTCTTTTCCATTGGGGATTCGGATGCTCGGGACGGGGGATTGTGTTAAACATTGACGAGGTTCTCCTTGTAAAATGAAATATTTTAAATTAGTGTTGATATTTGTTTTGCGGTGTAGTATAATATAGCTGTGCCGAACGCACGCCGCGAACGGTCACTCTTCTTATATTATAACAACAATTTACGGTAAATGCAATACGTATTTTGCTTTTTATAATAATTCGTATAGGTATATGATAGCATAAAATCTCGCACCGCGTATGACATCTTATACCGAGTTGTATGACAAAAGGTTACCTTTTTGTCTCTATTTATGATTTTTGGCAGGAGCACCCTTCGTGCGCTCCGAGGAGTTTTATTATGACGCTTGAAGAAACCAAACAGAGAATGCTTTCGGGTAAGGTCTACTATCCTTCGGGAGACGATCTTATGGCTGAGCAGAGTGAGGCTCTTGAGAAGCTTTACGATTACAACGCTACCCGTCCCTCCGAAAAGGAAAAACGCGAGGAGCTTCTTCGCGAGATGTTTGCCGAGATCGGTACGGGTTGCTATATCGAGCCGCCTCTTCACGCCAATTGGGGCGGAAGACACACTCATTTCGGTGATAACGTTTACGCGAATTTCAACCTGACGCTCGTTGACGATGCTCATATATACGTCGGTGACGGAACTATGTTCGCGCCAAACGTCGTGGTATCCACCGCGGCACATCCCATCGATCCAACGCTCAGAGCGGGCGCGTATCAGTTCAATCTTGACGTGCATATAGGAAAGAACGTC
The DNA here is from genome assembly GCA_045129715.1 of Eubacteriales bacterium. Classification (GTDB taxonomy): domain Bacteria; phylum Bacillota; class Clostridia; order Oscillospirales; family CAG-272; genus UBA1740. Next base: position 8,632 of record JBGVKA010000070.1, read on the forward strand.
TGGATCGGCGCAGGTGCCTTGATAATGCCGGGCGTTACGATAGGTGATAACAGCGTTATCGGTGCGGGAAGCGTGGTCACGCGCGATATTCCTGCGGGAGTGGTAGCGTTTGGAACGCCCTGCAGAGTTATCCGCGAAATAGGAGAGCACGATAAGATATATTATCACGGTGATAAGAAGATAGACTACGAGAATTTATAACACGGTCGGAGTCGTTTTCGGGATCCCGTGGCAAAGCTGCGTTGACAACGGCTTTAAAATGCCACATTTCGCCAAAAAGATCACACAAATTATACGGTTTATACGGTAGGTTAAATATGGAATCGATCAGAAGCTTATATAAAATAGGAAGAGGTCCTTCGTCCTCACATACGATGGGGCCTGAGCGCGCGTGCAAGATAGCAAAGGAAAGATATCCCGAGGCTACCTCGTTTGCGGTTACACTCTTTGGCTCGCTTGCCCTGACGGGTATAGGACACGGTACGGACAGAATAGTCCGCGAGACCTTTGCCCCCACCCCGTGTGAAATTATAGTTGATAAGGAGTCGCATACTCCCGTGCATCCCAATACGATGAATATTGAGGCTAAGCGCGGCGGCGAGGTGCTCGGTGCCATGACGGTATACAGTATCGGCGGCGGCTCGATCGAGATCGAGGGGGAGGGAAAGGCGGCAAGTGCCCCCGAGATATACCCTCACTCAAGCTTCAGCGAGATCGCAGAGGTGTGCAGAAGGGAAAACGTAAGACTTTACGAGTACGTGCTCAAATACGAGGGCGAGGATATATACGACTATCTTAACGAGGTATGGGACGTTATGAAAAACTCCATACACGAGGGACTCTCGACCACGGGCACACTTCCCGGCGGTCTCGGTACGAAAAGAAAGGCGAGAATACTCTTCGAGAAGAACCACATAGACGAGTCGGCACAGACGAGAGAAAACCGTCTCGTATCGGCTTACGCCTTTGCTGTGAGTGAGCAGAATGCAGGTGGCGGAACTATTGCAACGGCTCCAACCTGCGGATCGTGTGGAGTTTTGCCCTCGGTTCTTAAGTATATGCAGGATTCTCGCGGCTTTAGTGACAAACAGATATACAACGCGCTCGCAACCGCGGCACTTATCGGAAACCTGATAAGGACCAACGCATCCATCAGCGGTGCGGAATGCGGATGCCAGGCGGAGATAGGCTCGGCTTGTTCTATGGCGGCTGCGGCTCTCGGTGAGCTTTTCGGCATGGGACTCGATCAGATAGAATACGCCGCAGAGGTTGCTATGGAGCATCACCTCGGTCTTACCTGCGATCCCATTTGCGGACTCGTGCAGATACCCTGCATCGAGAGAAACGCGGTTGCGGCAATGAGAGCAATAAACGCGCTTTCTCTTGCAAACTTCCTTTCCGATTCAAGAAAGATCACCTTCGATCTTATCGTAAGAACGATGTATAACACCGGTCTTGATCTTCCTCTCGGATACAGAGAGACGTCGGTCGGCGGTCTTGCAAAATACTATCCTGTAGAGACGGGACTCGACGTTGATTGACGAAAAATGTAAATAATAATTAGCAAAAACCGTATCATTCAAAGCCCTGCGCTTGAAAGGATACGGTTTTTAGCTTGGGATTTAAAAGACGGAGCTCATAAAAAATACGGCTGCGCAAAGCTCTTTTTTGCGTAGCTTGGAGCTATGGCTTTCCTTTTTTGCGCGTGAAATGAAGCTCGCTTTTTTCGTTTTCGGTGCTTTGTGCGGTGCTTTTTGGTTTCGGAGCGCTCTGGGGGTGTGCCTTTGTGATTTCGGCTCGCGGTGGACCGTGTCTTTTTGTTTTTTGAGTGCGCTTCGGGTGTCCCAAAAAATACCACTTGATTTTTTTGACAAAATGGTGTATAATGTAACGGTATTGCGCGTTTTTTCGACATTTCAATTTTGAAAAGGTAAAAAGTATGGACGTTAATTATAAAAACCCAAAAAGGTATAAAACCGCTAAATATCCCATTCGTCAGCCGCTCTTCTTCGTGTGGCTTATACGCGTGCTCTCAAAGATAATGCTTATCGGCAAAAAGAAGAAGATCGAGAAGATCGGTATGGACGGCTTGAAGGGACCTTATATCCTTCTCAGTAACCATATGTCCTTCATTGACTTTGAGCTCGTTGCTATGGCTACGGGGTACAGAAGAGTTAACAACGTCGTAAACATTGACGGCTTCTACCGCCGTCCCTGGCTTCTCGAGCTTATCGGTGCGATCTGCACGAGAAAGTTTACGATGGATATACATCTCATAAGATCGATACACAAGGTGCTCGAAAGAGGAGACGTTCTTTGTATGTATCCCGAGGCGAGATATTCTCCCTCAGGCACCACCTCGTATCTGCCCGACTCTCTCGGAATTTTGCTCAAGAGATGCAAGGTTCCCGTAGTCGTTGCGATACACCGCGGAAATTATCTTCATTCTCCCTTCTGGAACTTCCGCAAAAAGCGTAAGGTTCCGCTCTACTCGACCTTCACTAAGGTGTTTACTCCCGAGGATCTTGAATTCCTTTCGGTTGATGAAATAAATGCAAGACTCAGAGCTGCGTTTGAGTACGACGAGTACGCTTACCAGAAGGATAACGGTATACTTATCACCGAGCCCTACAGAGCAGAGGGAATACACAAGATACTTTATAAGTGCCCCCACTGTAAGTGTGAGTCGAATATGACCTCGTCGGGAAGTGAGATATATTGCCCCGATTGTAAAAAGATCTGGACTCTCAACGAGGACGGAAGCATCTCTGCGAATAACGGCGAGACCGAGTTTTCCCGCGTGCCCGATTGGTTTGAGTGGGAAAGAGCCGAGGTCAGAGCCGAGATCGAGAGAGGCGAATATTCCTTCTTCGACGAGGTTGAGGTCTACTCGATGCCTCGTTGCTGGAAATTCGAGGATCTCGGAAAAGCAACTCTTAAGCACGATACGGAAGAAGGCTTCGTTCTCGAGGGCTTCTACAGAGGCAAGGATTACCGCATTCAGAGAACTCCCATGCAGACGAACAGTCTTCACGTTGAGTACGATTTCTTGAGATACAAGCCCTTCGACTGTATCGATATATCCACCGAGAACGATTCGTTCTATTGCTATCCCAAAAAGAAGAACGTTATCACGAAGCTCGGCTTTGCGACCGAGGAGATATTCAAGATCGCCCATGAAAACGCAAAGAAGAAGAGAGCTCATATCGTTCGCGAAAATAAGAATAATGAGATCAAAGTAGCAAATATGTAAATAAAAGTTATATTATTTGTTATAAAAAGAAAAAAGCAGGAGCAGCGGCGTGATGTTTCGTTATAATCTCACGTTGGCAGAGCTCCTGCTTTTTGACTGTATTCGGTTTAAACGTTCCACTCGTTTTCAAAATCCCTAAGGGCGTTAACGTAGAGGTCTCTTCCAACGGGGAAGGCAAGGCCGTGTCCCGCACCTGAGATCTTAACGTTTCTTTTGTGCTTGGATACGCACGCCTCGTAGAGCTCGTCACTCATTGAGTCCGGCACGAAGGCATCGGTGTCTCCGTGGATGAATATTATCGGGATAGAGCATCTTTTCATAGCCTCGATGGGAGTGTCCTCCTCAAGATCAAAGCCTCCGAAAATTCGTGCTCCGAGCTTAACGAAGGGATACAGTATCCGGTCGGGAAGCTTCATATCGCGAATGACCTTTTTTATGATATCCTTCTGCGAGGAGTAGGGACAGTCCGCAAGCGTGCATACGACGTTTTCGGGGAGTTTTTCGCCCGATGCCATAAGAACGGTTGCCGCGCCCATTGAAACTCCGGTAAGAACGAGCTTAACGTCCTCTCCAAAGTGCTTCACTGCAAAATCTATCCAGCTTAAAACGTCACGCTTTTCGCGTACTCCAAAGGTGATAACGCTTCCGTCACTTTTGCCGCTCGCGCGGTTGTCGATAATAAGCGCGTTTCTTCCAAGAGAAAAGCAACGCTCGATACCGCCCGAGAGATCCCTCTCGGCATTTCCTTGATATCCGTGGAAAAGAAGCTCGGTTATAGCGCCCTTTTTGTATTCGTAATATTTGCCTCTGAGGGTAAGACCGTCGTACGAGGTGATGCTGAAGTCCTCGTGGGGAAGAGTTCTTACCTCTTTTGTCCAGGCGATGATATCGTCCCTGAAGACCTCGTATATCTCGCCTTTTGGTATCTCGTATTCGTCCTCACCGAGCACTTTTCTTTTCGGAGAGTAAAAGACCTTGATGAAGCAAATAAAAGATACGAGAAGAACGAGAACGGCGAATCCGAAAAGGACTGAAAAGATCCAAAGAAAAGGATTCATCGAAAATTCCTCTTTCGCTTTATGTGTGAAATGATTAAAAACAAATGAAAATAAACAAGCCGAGTTTGAGCTGTTTTTTGAGGCTCAAACTCGGCTTTATGTCTTGAAATGTAAATGTTAGATTACAATCCCAATACGTTTGCTCTGTTGGAGTTCTCGTCTTTGATCTTGGCAAGGAATTCGTCAAGAGGCATGGTGGTTGTCTGCGCGGTGTCGCGGTTACGGATAGCAACGGTGCCGTTCTCAGCCTCCTGCTGACCGATAATTACCATGTAGGGAACTCTTCCGACGACCTGAGCCTCACGGATCATATATCCGATCTTCTCGTTTCTGTCGTCAAGCTCGCAACGGATCTTAGCATCCTTGAGTGCCTCGTAAACCTTGCTTCCGTACTCTGCCGCCTTCTCGGAGACGAGAAGAACCTTTGCCTGAGTGGGAGCGAGCCAAAGCGGGAACTTACCTGCGAAGTGCTCGGTGAGGATACCGATGAAGCGTTCGATGGAGCCGTAGCAAACTCTGTGGATCATAATAGGTCTCTGCTTCTCATTGTTTTCGTCGGTGTACTCAAGACCGAAGTTGAGAGGAAGCTGGAAGTCGAGCTGGATGGTGCCGCACTGCCAGGTTCTTCCGAGAGTGTCTTCGAGGTGGAAGTCGATCTTGGGACCGTAGAACGCTCCGTCACCCTCGTTGATGATGTAGGGAAGACCGAGCTTATCGAGAGCTGCCTTAAGACCTTCGGTAGCTGCATTCCAATCCTCGTCGCTGCCCATACTGTTTTCGGGTCTTGTGGAAAGCTCAACGGTGTACTTGAAGCCGAACTTGGTGTATACCTCGTTGATAAGGTCAACGACCGCGATGATCTCGTCGGTGATCTGCTCGCGTCTCATAAATACGTGAGCGTCGTCCTGTGTGAAGCAACGAACACGGAACAAGCCGTGAAGAGCACCCTTGAGCTCGTGACGGTGAACGAGACCGAGCTCGCCTACTCTAAGGGGAAGCTCACGGTAGCTGTGGGGCTGATTCTTGTATACGAGAACTCCGCCGGGGCAGTTCATAGGCTTAACGCAGAAGGTCTCGCCGTCGATCTCGGTGGAATACATATTGTCCTTGTAGTGATCCCAGTGTCCGCTCGTTTCCCAAAGCTGACGGTTCATGATAAGGGGAGTGGATACCTCTACGTAATTCTCACGGGAGTGGATCTCTCTCCAATAATCGATAAGAGCGTTCTTAAGAAGCATACCCTTGGGAAGGAAGAAGGGGAATCCGGGAGCTTCGTCACGGAACATAAAGAGTCCCATTTCCTTACCTATTCTTCTGTGGTCGCGCTTTTCAGCCTCCTCGAGAAGCTTAAGATAATCGTCAAGCTCCTGCTGAGTCTTGAAGGCGGTTCCCTTAACTCTTGTGAGCATCTTGTTGTTCTTGTCGTTCTTCCAATAAGCACCGGAAACGCCGGTAAGCTTGAACGCCTTGAGGGCTTTGGTATAGCAGAGGTGAGGTCCGGTACACATATCAACGTACTCGCCCTGAGTGAAGAAGCTGATCTCAGCATCGGGAGCGAGGTCACCGATGTGCTCGACCTTGTACTTTTCTCCTCTGGATTCCATAAGAGCGATAGCCTCTCTACGAGGAAGAATGGAAGGTCTTATGGGAAGGTTTTCCTTGCAGATCTTCTTCATCTCCGCCTCGATCTTGGGAAGATCCTCTTCTGCGAGAGTCTTGTCACCGAGATCTACGTCGTAGTAGAAGCCCTTCTCGTTTGCGGGGCCGTAAGCAAAATCAGCCTCGGGCCAAAGTCTTTTGATTGCCTGCGCCATAATGTGCGCGGCAGTGTGACGGAGTATATGGAGCTCCTCCTCGGGAGCACACTCGCCTGCCACACCGTTTGCGTAAATTACTTTCATAGTTTTATCTCCTGAAATTTATTTTTAAAATAAAAATTCCCTCGGGGGCACTTGCCTCCAAGGGTGCATAAAATTATACACGGTTCCACCTTGAATTTAACTCACGGATAAAATCCAATCTCTTAACGCGAGACAGACGGCACGGCTTTATGCAAAATGCGGTTCGCCGGCGGCTCGGGAGTGGTCTTCATAAAACGGACTGCAAGGAAGCTTCCAGCAAACGCTCCCCTCTCTGTATACCCTTCGTTTTACTACTCTTTCCGTCGTAGCCTTTGGTGATGATATTATATCATCAAAGCGTCTTTTTGTCAATACGTAAAGCTTAAAAGCTTAAAAGTTTTTTGTAAGCGGCAGGGGAGGCGAGCTTTTGCCTGCATTTTTGGTGCGCGTGAGATATTTTTTCTCGCGCGGTGACATTTTTGGACTTCAAGATTGACAACGCCTCTTTTATATGATAAAATATATATTCGTAAAATAAAAAAATATGGAGAATTTTTATGTTAAAGGTTGAGAGAATTTCCGTAATGAATATGGAAAACGCCATAAGAGGCGCGAGAAATCCCATGAACAGCTGGGCGCGTATGGACAGCTATTACGATGAAAAGGGCAATTTCGTGCTCGGCGAAAACGATCTTTCTCTTGCGAGCCGCCTTGCCGCCGCAGGAAGCGATCACAGAAAGTTTTTGCGCCAGATCATAGTTTCTATGGATATCACGGCTCCGCTTTATTGGTGGAAGGAGTTTGATACCTACAAGGTAGGCACCGTTGCAAACTCCTGCTCGACGATGCATAAAATTCAGGCTAAAGAATTTTCAAGAGAGGATTTCTCCTGCGATAGAATGACGGACGAGGCTCTTGCGGTTCTCGATTCCGTAATAGCCTTCCTTGAGGCTGAGAGAATTAAGTTCAACGAGACGAAGGAAAAGGCACCCTGGCACAATATGATCCAGCTCCTCCCCTCATCCTTCAATCAGATGAGAACGGTGAGCTTGAATTACGAGGTGCTTATCAACGTATATTATGCAAGACGTCATCATAAGCTTGCAGAGTGGCATACTCTTTGCGATGCCATCGAGAGCCTTCCTTATGCTAACGAGCTCATTCTCGTCAAGAAGGAAAAGAGTGCGGAATAATGGCGAATATATTCGATTTGTTTAAGAAGATAGAGTCGTCCTCCTCCTCCGCGCTCCCCGTGACGCATATCGTCGTAGGACTCGGAAACGTAGGCAAGGAATATGAGAACACCCGTCACAACGCAGGCTTTATAGCTATTGACGCGCTTGCTGAAAAATGCGGGGTAAGGATCGACCGTGTGAAGTTTCACGCGCTTGTCAGTGAGGCTACCGTCTCGGGAAAAAGAGTCTTACTTATGAAGCCCACGACGTATATGAACAACTCCGGCGTTGCTATAGGCGAGGCGGCAGCTTTTTATAAGATACCGCCCGAGAACGTTATAGTTCTTCACGATGAGATAAGCTTTGACGTCGGCGTTATCAGAATAAGAAGAAAGGGCTCTGCGGGAGGTCATAACGGACTTAAGAGCATCATAGCGCATCTTTCGTCCGATGCGTTCCCGAGGATCAAAATAGGAGTCGGAAAAAAGCCCTCTCCCGATTACGATCTGGTTGATTTCGTGCTTGGAAGATTTTCCGAGGGGGATCTTAAGGCTCTTAAGGAAAAGAACTCCGAGATCATTTCCGCTACCGAGCTTATGGTGGACGGTAAGATCGAGGAAGCAATGAATAAATTTTCAAAATAAACTGTTTTTGTAAACAATAATTTGCAAAAGCACCATGAAGGAGCTTATGAGAAAGCTAACGTCTCTCATAACGGCTGACAAGGAATTCGAGTCGCTCGTTTCCTTGGCGAAGGAAGAGCTGAAAAAGGGCGAGAGGCTTCCTATTGCGGTTAACGGACTGTCGGGAGGTGCTCATTACGCCTTTATTGCCGAGGCTTCAAGACGGCTTTTTGCCGAAACGGGAGCCCCCGTTCTTATCCTTGCGGGTAGTGACGCGGAGCGTGACGCAATACTGGCAAGCCTTCTTTCGTCGGGAGTCCGTGCCGCCGTTTACAAAAAGCGTGATTTCGTATTTCATAACATTTCTGCCTCCCACGACGTCGAGCGTGAGAGGCTTTCGGTGCTTCTTGCAATTGCAGAATGTGAGCTTGAGGCGGTCGTCACCACGCCCGATGCCGCGATAAGCAGAACTATTCCGTACGCCTCGCTCGTAAGACTTGCAACGACGCTTGAGCTTGGCGCGACTCTTTCTCCCGAGGTGCTCTCCGAAAGGCTCTCGACTATGGGCTTTAAAAGAGTTGAGTCGGTTGAGTCCGCAGGTCAGTACGCTCGCCGCGGAGGTATCGTGGATTTCTTCGTGAACTCTGACGATAACCCCATCCGTGTGGAGTTTTTCGGTGATGAAATAGACAGAATAGTCTCCTTTGACGTCATTACGCAAAGGGCGGTAGAGGTGAAAAAGACCGTTAAGCTTCTTCCTGCCGTTGAAATTATGATAGACGGTGGCGGAAGAGAAAGAATAAAAAAGGAGCTTGAAAGGCTTATCTCAAGAGCCTCGGGTGACGAGGCACTCTCCACCTTGAAGGAGGAGCTTGCCGCCATCGAGGGAGATCTTATCCCTAACTCAAGAGATAAATTCTTAGGACTTATATACGAGGAGCACGAGACTCTCCTTTCCTACTTCACGAAGGCGTCGGGAAGCGTGGTTCTTACCGTAGGCACGAACGAGGGCGAGGAGCTTCTCAGAGGCTTTATCGGTGAGATCGCGGAGAGAGTAAGGCTCCTTACGGATAATTCGCTTATAAGCGAGAAATATACGAAATATACCGCAACGGCGGACGAATACGGTAAATTTCTTGAGTCCGCGCTTGCCATTCACATAAATCCCTTCTCGGGAGCCGGCGGACTTTCGAGGCTTTCGGGACTCTTCTCCTTCAAAACGAGAAGGACCGTCGGATACGGAAAAAATCCGAAGATGCTCCTTGAGGACGTTGCTACGCTCTCAAAGAGCGGATACAGAATAGTCATAGCCTGCCCGAATAACGCGAGTCTTGATTCGGTGAGGGGGCTTCTCACCGATGCGGGATACGTTTCTACCGTTAGCGAGGGCGAGAGCCTATCGATCGACGGCAAGGGCGGTATCACGCTTACCGTGGGTGATTTTGCAGGCTTTGAGCTTATAGGACCGAGAATAGCTTTACTTTCTATGGCTGAGGATGAGGGGCGCGCGGTGATGGCTCACAGACGCCGTCAGCGTATTCTTCGTCGCTCCGGCGGAGCAGGACAGAAGATAATGAGCTACGCGGAGCTTGAGATAGGCGACTACGTTGTTCACGCCAATTACGGTATAGGTCTTTTCGAGGGTATACAGAGCGTTCGCATAGACGGAGTTACAAGAGATTATATAACGATAAAATACGCCGGCACCGACAAGCTCTTCGTTCCCTGCGACAGACTTGAGATGATCGGAAAATATATGGGCGCGAGAGAAAACGACGGAAGCGTTAAGCTCTCGAAGATGGGCGGCACCGATTGGCATAAGACAAAGAGCCGCGCAAAGGCCTCCGCCAAGGATATGGCGGCAAAGCTCATAAAGCTTTATGCGGAGCGCGAAAGACTCCCCGGCTTTGCCTTCCCGAAGGACTCCGAGCTTGAGGAGGAATTCGCGGCAAGCTTTGAGCACGAGGAGACCGACGCTCAGCTTCAGGCAATAGCGGAGATCAAGGCGGATATGATGAAGCCGATCCCCATGAACCGTCTTCTTTGCGGAGACGTTGGCTTTGGAAAGACCGAGGTGGCACTGAGAGCCGCGTTTAAGGCTATTATGGGCGGTAAGCAGGTCGCGATCCTCGTCCCGACTACGATACTCGCGCTTCAGCATTACAGCACCGCGGTATCGAGAATGCGAGGCTATCCCGTCAATATAGAAATGCTGACGAGATTCAAAACTCCGAAGCAGCAGGAAAAAATAAAAAGTGATATAAAGAGCGGAAAGATAGACGTTCTTATCGGTACGCATAAGCTCTTCGCCAAGGACGTGGAATTCAGAAATCTCGGCTTGCTAATAGTTGACGAGGAGCAGAGATTTGGCGTTGCACAAAAGGAAAAGCTTAAGGAAATGTCAACAAATATTGACGTTTTAACTCTTAGTGCAACCCCTATACCGCGAACGCTCAATATGGCGATCAACGGAATAAGTGATATGTCCGTGCTCGATGAGGCACCGGAAAACCGCAGACCTATTCAAACCTACGTTCTTGAGCACGACGACGTTATTATCGAGGACGCTATCAAAAAGGAGATTGCAAGAGGCGGTCAGGTCCTCTATCTTTTCAACAACACTGACACTATTTCTTACGTTGCGGGAAAGATATCGAGAGCTATCCCCGAGGCTCGAGTGGCGTATGCTCACGGAAAAATGGAGCGTGACGAGATAGAGGATATATGGCAGGCTCTCGTTGCGGGCGAGATAGACGTTCTCGTATGTACCACGATAATCGAGACGGGCGTGGATCTGCCGATGGCAAACACTCTGATAATAGAAAACGCGGACAGAATGGGACTCTCCCAGCTTCACCAGATAAGAGGACGAGTCGGAAGAAGTGAGCGTCAGGCTTACGCCTTCTTCACCTACCGCGCAGGCAAGGTGCTGAGCGAGATAGCCACGAAGCGACTTTCTGCAATAAGAGAGTACGCGGAATTCGGTGCAGGCTTCAAGGTTGCTCTTCGCGATCTTGAGATACGCGGAGCGGGAAATCTTCTCGGCAAGGAGCAGCACGGATATATAGACAGCGTTGGATACGACCTTTACGTAAAGCTTCTTAACGAGGCGGTGCTTGAGGAAAAGGGCGAGGAGGTGCCGAGGCTCTTTGAGTCCACGATAGACTTCAAGGTAGACGCGCATATTCCAGAATTTTATATAACGTCGAGCGCGCTCAGAATGGACGTTTACAAGAAGATATCTCTCATCAGAACTCCGAAGGATAAGGATGAGGTATACGACGAGCTTATAGACAGATTCGGTGATATGCCAAAGTCGGTATCGAGACTCCTTAGCGTTGCGCTTTGCAGAGCTATTGCGGAGGAGGCGCGCATTCCGAGGATCGAGCATAAGGGCTCATCGATACTGTTCTATATGGATAAGCCCGATCTTTCGATCTGGTCGGGAGTTCTTGCAAATCATCAGGGTAAGCTTATCGGCGGTGCAGGTCCCGCTCCGATAGTTTACCGATTGAGAAGCGGTGAGGAGCCGCTTGGGGCACTGCTTTCGGTGCTCACCGATTATTACGCTGAATTAAAGTCTTAAAAAGAGGAAAAGTATGGCAAACAAAAAGAATTTTAAAAAAGGAACGGCATCTGCCGTTAAAACCAAAAAGAAGCCCTTGACAGAGGAGGAGCGCGCAAAAAGAACGCGCCGCACGGTCATTATCGTGCTCAGTGCAATACTTGCCGCCGCGATCGTTTTCGGCATAGTGCTCGGAGTTGTGACGCTCGTCAGAAGTGCCTCGTACGTTATGACGCTTGACAGAGTCGGCATCGACAAGGGCGTTGCATCCTTCCTTATAAGTATTTATAAGCACGACTATATTGAAACGCTTCTCAACAACGGGATAGATGCCTCCGATTCGAATGAATTCTGGCTTAAAAAACGTTACACGGGTACCGAGGGAGACCTCTTTAACTACGAGGTTACCGAGTATCTCAAGGGCATAGTTGCGGCAAACGTTTTGTTTGACGAGTACGCAACGCTCACCGACGAGGATATTTACAAAATCGATTTTGCCGTTCAGGAGGTGCTTAACTTCCAGGCGGGAGGCAGTAAAAAGACCTTCAACGAGCTCACAAGCTCCATGGGCTTCGATTTTAAGGATTTTAAGCGCGGAACAGAGATGCTTTATAAGCTCAGAGTCGTTTACAATACCGTATTCGGTGAGTCGGGATCGAAAATGCAGACGAGCTTTGCCGATTACTGCGATACCTATTACAATGCGAATTATATAAGAGCAAAGATACTCATAATAAGAACTCAGGATACCTATAAGTTTGACGAAAACGGCGAGATGATAAAGGGCGAGGACGGAAAATACGAGATCCGTACTCTCACGGAGGAGGAAAAGCTTGAGAGAGCGGATTATATCGCAAGACTCGACAGCTGTGTTGCTCAGCTTAAAAACAATCCCGATAATACCATAGCATTTAACGACTTCAACAACCTTCTTGACGAGGTGGCGGAAAAGTATAAGGAGAACGTGACGTCTGCGGTCAAGAACGGATATTACTTGGCTAAGGGCTCCGATTATACAACGAAGCTTTCGCTTGACGGTATTATCAACGAGGCATTTAATCTTGAGGTTGGCGAGATATACACCTGTGAGACGGGTGTTACCGTTGCTGAGGACAACGATAAATCTACCGGATTTTCCTATAAGTGCTACGTTTACAAGATGGAGAAGGAGGCTCGCGCGTATAAAAATTCTTCCCTTGAGCATTTCTTCGTGGATTTCAATGCGTTGGCATCCGTTTCGCTTTACGGCGAAATCGTTGACGAATATTCTAAGAATGTAGAAATCAAGGATAAATGGGATGCAATAAACCCCGTTGCAATTCCGAGAAACTACAATTATAGAGTTAAGAGCTTTGTTTAACCATTGGCAGCGCTGTGCTCTATGCATTCTCAAAAAACGAGTAAAAAAGTAAACAAAAATAGTCAAAAAAGTAAAAGAACGCATCACTCTCGGTTATCAAATGGGATAAAAGAGCAGATGTGTTCTTTTGCTTTTGTTCGTGAGGTGCCGTTGGATTGCGTTTGTGCCTATCCTCGGCTCAGATGTCATTATTTGATTTAAGGGTGGTGTATTCCTTTGGCGAATATCCCGTAAGAGCCTTGAATACCCTGTAAAAATTACGGTCACTGCCGAAGCCGCATTCAAGCGCAATGCTCAGCATATTGAAATTCTTTTCGGCCATAAGCTTCTTTGCGTATTCGACTCGAAGGGAATTGATGAGCATAGAAAAGCTCGTTCCGGGCAGGTCCTCGATAACGTGTGAAATATAGCTTGGACTGTACCCGAGCTCAGCACCGACCGAGGAGCGTGTTAGGTTTTCACGGAAATGCTCGGCTACGTACATTATTATCTCGGTCAAGGCGTTGTTCTTGATCTCTCTTTTTATCTGCGGCACCTTCTCGGTGTATTCGTTGAGTATGGCGTAGGCGAGAGCCTTTATTTTCATCATAAGGCGGTGGTTTGCTTCGAGGTCAACGACCTTATCCCCCATGTCCAAAAGATTTTCGCGAACGAAGGATGCGAGTCCAAACGAAGCGGTAAATCCGCAGCACTCACCATTTATCAGCGCCATATCGTTCGAAATAAAGTCGGATACAAACGTGTTCGAGGGGATGAGTATCCACCTTTTAGTGCCTTCCTTCGTTTTGAAGCTATGCGCTCGGAAGGGGCTTATAACGATAACGTCACCCTCGTGCAGTATTTCGGTCTTTGAATCGACCGTCAGCTCGACCTCGCCCTCAAGGATAAACTGTATCTCGGTAAATTGGTGTATTCTCGTCGGAAAATCGTAAATGCCGTCCGCGATGAAGCATTTGACGGAGTTATTAAAGCCGAAGTTTTGTATTGAAACGTACATAAACGTCCTCCGAATAAAAAAGCTTATAGCACTATATGGCACAAATTATACCACATTTGGCACACTTTGTCAATGATTATATGTTAAAATTGAGATACTCAAACTAATTTTAATAAATATTTAAGGAGAATTTTATGAAAAGTCGAATTAACGCATTAACTAAGATCACGTTGATCGTGCTTCTCGTTGCTCTTGTCGTTGCCTCCGTAGCGTTTTCTACGGGCGCGGCTTCCGAGATAGGAGAGAGCGCCTCGGAGGGTAGAACCTTCAAGGATATAACAAAGCTTGACCAAAGGCTTGAGCTTACAAGACCTCTTGAGGATATCCCACTCACATGGGAGGCAGAGATCAAGGTTGAAGGAACCTCAGACGAGCTTTGCAAGGGTACGCTTTTTGGTCAGTACGGCGGAAACGGAAAGAACGTTTTCTTCAATTTTGAAATATTCACGGTAAACGGTGTTCCTTCACCTGCTTTGGTATACGTGAATGACTATACGCCAAAGAGTCAGAACTCGGTCGTGTTCGACAAGAACTCAACTCCTATCAAGGATGCGGACGGAAAAACCAATACCATTGCCGATCACATAGGTGAGTGGGTACACGTTGCAATCACCACGACCTTGGTCGACGCTTCAACCAATACGTATGATTTTAATTGCTACATAAACGGAAAAAAGGCATACGAAACCGTTCAGAGAAAGAACGTGATATTCACCGAGTCAAACCTCGAAACAGCACAGAACTCCAACAGATTCGCTCTTGGATCTAATGCTGTTCCCACCGATCCCGTAGAGTTCCCCGGCTCGATCAGAAAATTAGCCCTTTACGGTAACTCTCTCACCGAAGAGGAGGTGGCTTCGTCTTATAAAAACGGCGTAAACAAAAACGGAACCGATCTTATCGCATACTACGATATGAGCACGGTTGACGATCTTTGGTACGAGGAGGATCTCTCGGGCAACGGTTATCACCTTGCAAGAGCAGATAAGGTATACAACGTCAACAGCGAGGGAAGAGGCGGCTTTGACAAGGCCAACAGACTCACTCTTACGAAAAAGCTCACCGAGACACCTCTTACCGTGGAGGCTGTTATTAAGACAACGTCAACGGGATGCACTGTTTTCGGAAATACCACTACTTCCACCGTCGGATGCCTTAATTTTGAGATATACAAATCCCAGCCTGCGCTTTGCTTCCCCATAGATGCTACGGGAAAGAGAGGCTCGGTGATCTTCTCAACTCCCCTTGAGGGAGTGCAGGGCTTCACTCCCAACGCGAACGAGAAGGACGGTTTTACTTATATTGCTATCACCGCTACGCCTACCGGTGTTGAAAACACCTATAATTTTGATTGCTACGTAAACGGTGTTAAGGCTTATGATACGATCACCAATAAGGTTGCTTATCTCGACGCGGAGCTTATTCAGGCGGCAGGTAATCTTGTTATCGGCGGAAACGGAGGAAGCTCTCAATTCTCAGGAACCATCAGAAGCGTAAATCTTTACAACCGCCCGTTGACAGCGGCGGAGATCAGAGCTTCGTATATCTTCGAGAGCACCTTTGACGGTATGATAGCGGGTTATGATATGTCCGATTACTCGCATATCAGAAATCCTCAGTTTGAGGCTGATATTTCCGGTAACGGATACCACGCGCAGAAGGCTAATAATACCAACACCGGCAAATGGTTTGACACTACCTCGGGCGGTGACAAGGTTGCTGCTTCCGCGGATGCCGCAAAGCCGTATTTCGTTTATAATACGATCGAGCAAATGCCGAGAACCTACGAAATGACCGTATACGTTAACGGAAACGCCAGTAACGAGGTCTT
This sequence comes from Eubacteriales bacterium, assembly GCA_045129715.1. GTDB lineage: Bacteria > Bacillota > Clostridia > Oscillospirales > CAG-272 > UBA1740. The sequence goes on from JBGVKA010000070.1 coordinate 24,335, forward strand.
TTCGAGCACCGTATTCGGCAACTATCCCAATGCGGCTAATTCCTGCATAAACCTTGAGTTCTTCAACAAGGGAATCGCGCTCTGTCTTTGGGATTACGACGCAAGTGGAAAGCTTGTGAAGGATACCGTTCAATTCACTTATAAGCCTACGGCTAATCAGTGGCTTCACCTCGTAGTTACCAACGAAGTCGCCGCGGGCAAGAGCATATATAAGCTTTACATCAACGGCGAGCACGTTGACACCGTAACGAGTAAGCCGAACGTTCACGACATAATCGATTCGCAGACCGCAACTCGTTTGTTCTCTCTTGGCGGAAGCGGTGCAAAGAGCTTCAACGGAGGTCTTATAGACTTTGCTCTTTATTCCGATCCTCTTACCGCTGAGGAGGTAATGGACTCCTTCAGAAACGGTGTTAACAAGTATGATGAGTCTCTTATAGCTTACTACGATCTTAAGACCGTAGCCGGTGACGACTTCATTCAGGATCTTTCCGGTAACAATCATCACGCATCGAGAAACGATTACACTCTCGCAGAGGGCGGAAGATGGTTCAATATCGACGAGGAAAGACTTGCGGTATCTAAAAATTACAAAGATGCTCCTCTTACGATTTCGGCAGAGATCTATATCCCCGAAAGCGTAAATAAGGCAAATACCATTTTCGGTAATTTTTACGCGAGAGACTACATCAACTTTGAGATCACCTCTAATAATAAGGCGGCTCTCGTTATCAACGAGCTCCCCGAAAATCTTATAACCTCGAACAGCACTGCGTATATCCACTCTATCGTCTTCAACGAGGAGATCCCTCGCGGAGAATGGACCACCCTTACCGTAGTATACGATAAGTATTGCACCACCGACGACAGATACGCTCTTTACGTTGACGGCGTTAAGTCCACCGCAGGATACACCTTCGGCGGTATTCACAACGATAAGAACAGTGCGGGAAACAAGATAGTTTCTCACACCTTCGAGCTTGATATGGAATGGATCCAGAGAGCTATTCCTTTCACTCTCGGAAGAGACGCAACCAAGTGCTTCCAGGGTAAGATAAAGAATCTCGCTCTTTACTCCGAGCCTCTTTCGGAAGAGCAGATCGCAAGCATTACGGCAAACGGCGTTGATATGACAAGCCGCGAGCTCTTTGCTTACTACAACCTCGATAACCCCGAGAACACCAAGACCTTCGTTAAGGACGAGACCGGCAACGGCTACGACTTTACCTACAGATTCTTCGAGAGCGAGAACGAGGAGACCTACGATTACTCCTTCGCATTCCTCGGAGACACTCAGTTCCTCATCTATAAGGACATTAACGAGGGTACCACTAAGTATACCAAGGCTATTTACGATTGGCTTATCGAGAACAAAGACGAGAAGAAGCTTCAGTACGTATTTGGTCTCGGTGATATCAGTGACAAGGATATGATAGCCGAATACGAATACGCGGCTTATCTCTACAGCACTCTCGGTGATGCCGGAATCAAATACGCGGCTATCCCCGGTAACCACGACGGACAGACCGCATACGTCAAGTACGATTCCGTATTCTCTCAGGATGCATACCTTACTGACGGTGTCGTCAGCTACAAGGATGGAAGCGTTGCTAACTACTACAAGACCTTCGAGGTTGGCGAGTACAAGTATATGGTAGTAGTTCTTGAGTTCGGTGCTCCCGATGCGGTTCTTGAGTGGGCAAACAATGCCGTTGCATCGAATCCCGACAGACAGGTTATCGTTCTTACTCACGGTTACATAGGCTACGACGGAGGCTTCCTCAGTGAGAAGGAGCTTCACGCACCTAACGCAAACAACGGTCTTAACAGCGGTGAGGAGATCTGGACAAAGTTTGTTTCTCAGCACTCCAACATCATAATCTCCGCTTGCGGACATATCGATCCCTATAACATCAAGCAGAGATCTGACGTAGGCGTGAACGGAAATACCGTTCAGCAGTTCCTTATCGATCCTCAGGCTCTCGATAAGACCTGGAGCTACGACACCGGTATGGTGGCTATGTTCTACTTCTCGGACGGCGGTAAGGACGTAAGAGTTGAGTACGTTTCCACGACCAAGACTCAGAGAGCAAAAGAAACCGATCCCAACGCTAAGGACGTTCTCTTCGGCGAGGCTAATCAGTTCAGCTTTACTCTCGATATCCCCACCGCAGAGAAGGTAGTTACCGCTTACGGTGAGCTCCCCTATATCAATACTAACCTTGATCTTAACGCAGCGGTTCTCTTTAAGAATAACGCAGACGGAACCTATTCCTTCGTTGGCGGTTATGCGAGCGTTGACCTTGCGTTTGCGGAGGTTATAAAGGACGCGAGCGGAAGCTTTACCGTTCTTCTTCGCGACAACGCGAGAATGTCCTCTAAGGTATCCTTCAATAATTTCAAAGGCGATCTTACCCTCGATCTTGGCGGATACGAGCTTAAGGTTGACCAGAGCGGCAATTATCTCTTCGATATTTACAGAAATAACGCGACCTCGATAAATGCGACCTACACCGTTAAAAACGGTAGCATTACTAAGGCTCACGGAAGAGGTCTCAACTGCATTAACTACGGCACCTCTATTGCCGCAGACAGCAGCATCTCCTTCACCTACGATAACGTAACTTTCAAGTCGTTGACCTCATCCCTCGTTAACAACGTTATCTTCTGCAACTGGGAAAACGGTTACTCAAGTGCTATCACCAACAAGATGTACGTTAACGCAGTATTCAACGACTGTACGTTCGATCTTAAGAACTCTATAAACGGCGCGCTTATGCTTTCTATGACCAACACCTCAAACGGCGGTAACGTGGTGGTTTACGACGTTACGGTCAACGGCGGTGTTATAGCGGTTAAGGACGGTGCGGACATTGAAGGTCTTTACACTCAGGACGCACTTGATAAGATCACCTTCGGCAAGACCGAGGACGGAAATTATACCGCTCTCGTAGCTCCTTACGGCTCGACCGAGCCCACCGTAGTTTATAACGGACTTGAGTTCGTTAAGGTATCCGAGAATGCAGACGAGGTAATTTACAGACTTAGACCCGTCGAGGTTGCAGATGTAAATTATGCGCCCAAGATGAGCATAACTCTCGCTACCGAGTTCGTTATGAACGTATACGTTCCCGTAAATTATACACAAAAGTTTACATTTAACGGTGTAACCTACGATTCCGCAAACTCCTTCGGCGGTAAGGTCACCACTCTTGATGACGGATATAGCTACTACGTTATCTCCGTAGCTCTCGGCTCCTCCGAGGCTGCAAGCGAGCTCAAGCTCGTAGCTACCGTTAACGCTGAGGACACCGTTGCAACCGCTACCTTCACCTTCTCCATTCCTAAGTACGCAAAGAAGGTCATCGCAGGCGGCAGCGAGGTGGAGAAGACTCTTGTCAAGGACGTTCTTGCTTACGTAAGAGCGGCTTACGAGTACTTCACCGAGCACAACGATAAGGCAGAGATAGAGAGAGTTGTTGCTCTCGTTAACTCCATTATCGGAGAGGATCACGTAAGCGTTCCCACCTCGAGCGGTGTTACCGCAAAGGATAACGCAGGCATCGTTACCGACGTAACTCTTAACCTCAGCGCAAATCCCACCGTTCGCTTCTACGTGACCGATACTGCTCTTGAGTTCTATGCGAACGGCAAGAAGCTTAATACCGTAGCATCCGCTGACGGCGGCTACGTTGAGCTTGACGTATACGCATATGCACTCGCTGAAACCATCACCTTTGGTGAGGGCGGAAGCTACCACGTCTCCGATTTCGTAAACGGTGCTAAGGGTACCGATCACGAGGCGGTTGTGAATGCGTTCGTTAAGTACGTTGAGGCGGCAGCCGATTACAGAAATGCTGTAATCGGAGGTAATAAGTAAGAGTGAATAGTGAAGAAGTGAGGTTAGAAAAGAAAATGAAGAATTATATTAACCCCGAAATTGAGGTTGTAGAGCTTAAGATAAACGATATTCTTACTACATCATCAGGTACCGAAACACCTCCTTACGAGGAGACAGACGGAAGCTGGGAGATAAGTGTAAATCCTTGATCGGATTTACACAATGAAATCCATTTCGGTGAAATGGAATAAATCCACTAAGGTGGATGAAATCGCTATGCGATTAAATCCGACTTTGTCGGACGAAAAGCAAAAGACTTAGCCGGAAAAATACGGCTAAGTCTTTTTTGCGTGGTTTTAAATTATATAAAAGCGGTCTGTGTGACGGTGGCTTTGATGGGTAGTGTTTGATAAAAACACAGATTTTGGCGGTTTTGTGTATGCTTTTGGCAAGACAAAAAACAGTGTAAATGTTATACTAAAATAAACAAACGTATCAAAATGGGAAAATAGGCGCGACCGTCCTTGGTGTCGATCACTCAAAAAAGCTCGTTTTGGGCTGCTCCTGCGGACCTGCAAAGAACTTTTTTCTGTACTCCGAAGGTGAGAATCCCATAATGCTTCTGAATTGCCTTAAGAACGTTCGTTCGCTTCCGAATCCGCATTCGTAACCGATCTCGGTCGTGGTTTTGTCACTTGAGGTGATAAGATATCTTGCGCGCTCGATCCTGAGGCTTGCAAGAATGGTACAGAAATTGAGTCCGTAAAGCTTTTGTATACAGTGGGAGAGATAATTCGCACTGTATCCGAGTGCACCTGCCACGCTATCGAGTGTGATAGGCTCGGTAAAGTGCTCGTTCATATAGGTTATCACCTTAGAAACTACACTCGTTCCGCCCATACTTTTATGTAAAGGCGTCGTGGAAACGTAGTCGTTAAGAGCAAGATAGAGAAATCCCTTTACGTTGTAAAGGGAAAGGTCCTCACCGTTAAGTATCTTCTCGCGGAATACCGCGAGAGTTGACTCGCTCGGCTTGAACACCGCGCGCTCACCGACGTTGCCCTCGTGCTTCTTCATAAAGCTGACCGTCGTTGCAGGGGAGAAGAGGTACATTGCGAGCTTGTTTACGCCTTTGGAGGACATATTGTGGGTTTGGTAGGGGAAGATGAATGCCGCCTCGCCCGCCCTTATGTATTCCTGCTTGTCGTCAACAGTGATACGCATCTCGCCCTCAAGCATAAATATGAGCTCTGCGTATTGGTGGATATGGTTCGATACCTTATACACCTTGTTATATATCTGATGCTGAAAGGCGGCTTTTGAGCCGAAATTGTTTCCCATTATACGCATATCACGAACCTCCGTTTCTCGATTACATTATACACCGTTTATCACAATTTGTCAATAATGCCAAACGGCTTTAAAATATACAAAACACACCAAACGTAAAAAGGAGAATAAAAATGAAGAAATCAAGACTTATAGCACTTTCGCTCAGCTTGATAATGCTTATCTCGGCTCTCTTTGCCTTTACCGTGCCCACAGGTGCGGCAGGTGAAGAAAAGGAGCAATCGGGATTCTTTGAAAGGGCTGACAAGGATGCAAGCACCTATGCCTATTCAATCGCGGTTATCGGTGACACGCAGTCACTTTCCGATAGCGATTACGATAATAGGAATAACGATAATTATGTAAAGAGAATGGATACTCTCTATTCTTGGGTTCAGAACAATATCGAAGCAAAGAAGATCGGTCTTGTAATGGGACTTGGCGATATCGTTGAGAATTGGGAGCATCCTCTCGATTGGCCCGAGTATAAAGATACCGACAAGGGTAATCAGAGCATTTGGGAGTGGGAGAATGCGACTCGCATTTTCAATACCTATCTTGACGGCGAAAACGGAGTAAACGTTCCTTACACTCTCGTTCGCGGTAACCACGATAGCGCGAATGCGTATAACGCCTTTGTCACAAGCGAAAATATGTCGGCATACAGAGAACAGTTCGCCTCCGATAACGCAGGCTTCTACGTTGATTCAAATGGCGTTATCAAGTATGATAACTCCTATATGAAGCTTACTCTCGGAACAACCAAGTGGCTCGTTATGACTCTCGATTACGGAATTACCGAGCGTGAGCTTGACTGGGCGGGTGACGTGATTGCCGAGAACCCCGATTACAGAGTTATTCTCTCTATGCATAGCTATCTCTATCACGATAAGACGATAGATGGAGAGGGCGATACGCAAAGCACAGCATTCCCCAATCCTAACTGGGATTATACTATGGATATGCGAGGCAACAACAAGACCGATGAAAACCCCGAGGGTCCTGTTTACAATCCCGACGGTATCTGGGAAAGACTTGTTTCGAGACATTCCAATATCGAGATCGTGCTTTCGGGACATATTCCCAACAGCGCTACTCAGATGTCACAGCTTGTCGGTGATAACGGAAATACCGTGACTCAGATTCTTGTCGACCCTCAGTCTATGGATCTCCCCGCTAACAACACCAGTGGATGCGGAATGGTAGCTATGCTCTATTTCAACGAGGACGGCACGCTCCAAGACTCTCAGTGGGATGAAAAGACTATTGATCTTGAATGGTATTCGACTATTAAGCAGAAGTACTTTAAGGAAGCTAACCAGTTCACCATCGACGTTAATTTGTATGACGGCGGTATTAAGACCGAAAATTACGGTACTATCCCCGCAAAATATGCTGACACGGAAAAATATCCTTTTGTAACCTTTGGTTACGATAGAGATATCGACGAATACTTCTTCCTTGGCGCATACAGCAGCTGGTCGGATTCGAGCACGGGTGCATATCCTGCTCTTTCGACAATTTCGGGTGCTGCTAAAAAGGTTCCCGCTTACGTTCTTCTTCGCCGTGATTACACATCTGAAATAAGTAAGTCTTATGCGATGGGTAAGCTCACGCTTATGGAGGTCAACCTCGACCTTAACGGATTTACCGTAACCACGGGCAACAACGCCTTCTTCAGCACCAATCTCGGAACCGCTAATGCAAAAACGACGCTTAACGTATTCGGAAAAGAGGGATCGAAGATTCTTAACGGAAGTTCCTACCGATCCTTTATAGTTCTCGGAGCTACCAGCTCGGGCTCGGGCGCAAGCTTTACTTATAATTTTAGCGGCATTACCTTTGGATTTGCCGAAGGAACGACCACAACGAAGCTTGTAGCAGAAACCTTTGATATGGCTTCGAGCAATAATTCTCCTATAACTATTTCACAAAGCCTCAACTTTGAAAATTGCACGTTTGATCTTAAGACGAACAAGCCGAGCAATTCCGTGGTCCTCTTCAAGCTTAATGAATCCGTGGGAGCAGGATTTAACGTTTGCTCGACGGGCGTTAAGGTAGACGGCGGAAAGATTATCGCAAACGATATGACCTCTGTCGAAATCTGCAAGAAGAATGCAACCGACACGATAACCTTCAACGAGGGCAAGTCGGGTGAATATACCACCTTTGAGCTTTCCTCGGGTGCCGCGGCTCCCACCGAGGCTCTCAAGAACTCGCTTGGCGAGGATCTTGAATACGTAAGCCGCGGAAACGGAGTTTACGGCTTGGAGAAGGCTACCGAAAAGCGCGGAGTTATCGACGTTTGGCTCATCGGCGGACAGTCCAATGCCGCAGGATACGGCAGTGACGGACTCACCGATGCTAAATACGATTCAAGATATACGAACGGCTTTGACAATATCCTTTACTACGGTGCAGGTGACAATAACGCGAAGGATTCCTTCGTTCCCCTGACCGTAGGTCTCGGAAACAAGGCAACCTCCGTTGGTGCCGAGGTCGGAATTGCCAAGATGCTCGGTGACACGGACACTATGAACGCGGTCATCAAGCTCGGACGCGGTGCATCCTACCTCTATCCCAACACCACGGCAAGTGCATCCCAGAATTACGGAACGTGGACGTCTCCCACCTATATAAAGACTCACGGTATCGATACCGACGGAACTCTTATCGGTGCGCTTTATAACGATTTTATCGAGACCGTTGCCGATGCGATAGCAATCCTTAAGGCACAGGGCTACACACCCGTCATCCGCGGTATGTGGTGGATGCAGGGCGAGGCGGAGAGCTCCGATGCGACCACCGCTGCGGCTTACCCCGAGCTTCTTGAGTGTCTTATCAACGACCTCAGAAGAGATATCGAGGCGGCGTGCGGTGTTGAAAGCTCGGATATGCCCTTCGTTGCAGGCAATATTCTCAGAAATCCCGCAAAGGATGCTGACGGAAACTTCGTTTATTCCCAGCCCGCATTCCTTGCAGACATCAATGCGGCTCAGGCGAGCGTTGCCAAAAAGCTTAATAACGTTTACACCGTGGCTACCGCTCATCTTCCTCAGATAGATAACTGGCACTTCACGGCAGACGCTCAGCAGTATCTCGGCGAGCAGTTCGTCAAGAACGTGGTATATTCGTCGGGTAAATACAGCGTATCGATTGACGGTATCGCGGCAGAGGGAACCGGCTTCGGAGCCTACGCTCCCGGTGAAACGGTTACCGTAACCGTTTCGGGCAGAGACGGTTGGCTTGTTAAAAAGGCTTATTACACCATTTCGGGTGCGACTCCTATTGAGATCGCCGTAGCCTCCGGTAACGTTACCTATACCTTCACGATGCCCACGTCTGACGTTACGATCTCGGTAGATACTGAGGATACCGGTGCGGTAAGCACGAAATACGGAAGCATTCCCGCAGTGTTTACCGATGCACAAAAATATCCCTTCGTTCTCTTCAAGAACGGTGAATT